>CACYBL010000014.1 GCA_902772695.1 uncultured Elusimicrobium sp. | reverse complement strand
TATCTCTGCCAGGGCACGGGAAACAAGATCTTTTCCATTTTTCCATTTTTCTCCGTTGGCAGCCGTAGGATTATCCAACCCACGGTATCCGCGTTTAAACACTACATACGCTGTCGGAAATTTGAATTCGTCTATTCCGTCTATGTTGTCAAACATTATATCCTGCGGATAATCCACACACGCCAATCCAAGCGCATTATTCCACGGGCAGCGATCACCCATAATGTAGTCCGCACCTTCAATACGGTATTTGCGGTTGTCTACATTTCTGTTGAAAGCAAATGTTTCGTCGTTAGCCGTTTGCCTACGATTGTGGCGGATATAGGCATCTTTAAAGCGCCAGTACGTCATTGGTAAATCCACCGTATGGCTGGCCAACCCTATTTTGTCTTTAGCCGAGAACGATTCCACAAACATCAAATCCAACTGCAGGAACGCATTGCGGGCTTCTACTTCCAAGTTTCCGGTGGAACCCTGCTCTTTAAGTAACTCTTTAAAGCGGGCAATCATGCTCGTTTCAAAGTTCTTATAGTTAAAGGTATCCCCTTTTTGCAAGTAGATTACACAACCGTTTTGCACCGTTTCGGCATCACGGTCGTAAATATCTTCCGTCAATTTCTCATCGCCCCCATGTCTTTTTTGGAGGGAAGCTTCGTGCTCGGTTCTTTCCGTACCTGATTTCTTTCCGTCAAATTTCTTATTAAGGCCGGTAGCACCGACACCTGAGCTGTTAACATGTCCGATTTTAAGCTTATCGCTATCGTCCGTGCATAAGAAACCACGCGGAGCTTTCTTGTCCAAATAAACCTTGGAAGCTTCCGGCATATAGTTGCGCGCTACCACGTAAATGTATGTATTCCATTTGCGGGCCGCACCGGACGGATTGACTTGGTAATACCCGGCTGCCAAATTATCACAGTTGGAAGTTTCATCCAAAGATAATTTACCGGAAACGTAGGCACTAATACCCTCTGTCCAGCAGTTCCGGCGGGATTGCCACCATGTCATGTTAGCTTCAGCTTTATTACTACCTTGCCAACCTTTTTTAACCATGGAAGAGTTGGGATCCAAAGTAGCCAAATAAGATTTACAAGGACGTTTTCCAAACTTCCCATGCTTAAGACATGCATCACAATTTTTCCAATCTTCTTCCGTTAATTCACCACATTTAGGATCATCTCCGGCCCCTGCCACAGCTCCAAACATTTTACCCATAGACCAATCGTCCGTACCCGTGAAGAAACAAGACAAGAACGGATCTAACAGGTTTTGCAACAACTTGGTACCGAAGTCAATCCAACCCCATTTGTAGTTGAATTTTTTCTCCCATTCCATTTGGGAGCGGGTTTTCATCAAGTCCCACCACCAGGGCTCTTTACCGTTAAAGGCAAATTGGCGTTGCAAGTTGCCGTTGCCACCACCGGGGCCGCCAAAATCGCCACCTAAAATGCCGCCAATACGCCCGGGTTCAACGGGCTTCATTTGCGCGTCCATCAAGGCCTGCATAGCATTGCCCTTGGACATGGCATCTTTAGAACGTCTGGCTTCTGCCGCCGCACCTTGACCAAAAGAGGAGCGGGACGGTTTACCGGCCGGTGTCAATTTTTGTAAAGAGACCGGCTTAGTGCTGTTCCTGGGGCCTTGCGGACGCATCCGTTTGGAGGCCGTTTTCAAACTGCCACCCCAAGGAGCAATGGCTCTACCGCCGCCGCGCCCGCTTAAACCGGCCTGACCTAAACGGCCAATGGTCGTAGCCGCACGGCGAAACGCCGCACGTGTTTGCACAGGTGCTTTTTTGCGGTATTTATAAATATTGGTATTGTTGATTTCTTCATCCATATCGCTACGGGTATAAGAAGCTGCTTTGTCTTCCGATAATCCGCTGCGGTAAAGATCACTTAAAGAATCTTCCGATTCTTCTTCACGGTGTTTACCAAAACCAACAATCAAATCCATGGAATCACGCCCGGAAAGTTGGGCAATTTGCCCTTCAGTATTTTCTCCGGTAAGGTCAAAACCGGAACGATCCGGATTGACGATGGCGTCTTCATAACCGGGAGTAATCACGGAAGCGTCTTCACTCACTTGGCCGCTGTATTTATACAAAAACGGCAGCAAGAGAAGGGCCACAATCGCCGCGATAAAGAACGGCGTATCGCGTTTGGCACGCTCAAAAAGCGTTTGACGCGGTTTACCGTCCAACCCGATTTTGGAAGAAATACGGTTAGCAAAAGATTTAGGAGCAGTTTGTTTGCTGGTCTTAATCTTATCGCTAAAGGTAAAACTATCCTTCTTTTTTCCCTCTGGCATAAATGCCTCCTGTTAACGTAAAAACTGCTTGTTCGGGGTTTCCCCGGGGGATATCCTTACGACGGATGCTTCCCCATATACTGCACATCTACATAATAAAAATTGCGCTGTTGAGAGATGGACACCCACTCCCTAACAACTTACGCTTTAGTACTTCTTATTTCTATTATACAAATATATTTCATTTTTTCAAGGGGTAATTTTTACCCATGTCAAATATAGGCCTTTGCGCACCTTACACCGCTACTGCGCCGCCGAACCATCCACCCACAAGCTCCGCCCCCAATTTACACCGGGGAAATAAGAGTTGTTAAACTGGCCTTCTTCATCATAAAACACATCATGGACATCCCCTTCTAAATTATTGCTATTGTATACAATTAAGCTGCCCGGCTCGCTATAATCTTGCGCGGAAGAAAGAGCATTTACCCGCTCAAAGCAAGCCCGCTGAGCATCCGGGTCGGTCATGGCACGGCAAGTTTCTTCTTCGGCGTTGCAATAGTTATTAAAAGCCGTATAATACGTTTCTATCCCGTCCGTTTTGCACTGCGTATCCTGCAAATTAAGCGACAGCGTGGAACAGCCCCGTTGGACATTTTCGTAAGCACGTTGGAGCTGCCGGCAATTGTTATTTATCCCTTGTAAATTAGTTACAAACTCGTTACTTCGGGCTCCGCACGTAGCCGGAAATGAAGCCGGGAGACCCTCAATTTGGCCTTTAACTGTGTCCATGATTTCCGGTTGATTTCCATGTTGCAAAGCGGCTTGGCACTCTTTATCCATTTCCAGATATTTTTGCACACTGTCCATATCCGCCACTACGTCATCCGGCCGGATTGCAACGCCGGAGAAACCCGACACCGTAAAAACGGACTTGGGCATTTCCGCACCGTTAAACCCGGCGGATGCAAGCGTCTTTTTCAGTATCACTTGCGGCGTACGGCGGGCCGCACGGCCCGTCAACCAAGCGTAATACATATCCCGTTTGGCACGGGAATCACCCAATTTACCGATGCCACCAAATTGAAATAAAGCCGTATGGCTTTTATCCATGTCTTTTTTTACATCTGAAAAATCTACATCATTTTGTACGGCACGGTCCACCGCGCGCATAAACCAATCATCTTTATCTGCCGTAGAACCGGCTATCGGGGTATTGGCTAATTTTTTAAGCGTATTTACCGAATCAAAACCATCTTTTCTATTGCGCACCACCGCAGAGGCATCCTCCCCAAACAGCACCGCCCCTGTCGTAGGGATATTGGCTTGGGTGCCGGCAGAAACCTTGGTATTGGATACCACCACCGCGGAACTCTGTTTGTTTTCCCCTTCGGGGCGGTTATATGCTCCGGCTATGTAATCTCCCCGTTTGCCTTGTCTGGATAGCACCGCATTAACAGAACGGATATTTATCAACTTATTTCGTGCGCGTAAATTAGCCGGGTCAGTATTAGATAAAATGGGCATTTCTTCAGGGTCCGGCAGTTCGCCGCGGACCATTTTGGAATGGTCATTCCAAGTAAAAAGGGCTTTTAGAAAGGATATTTTTTTTGTTTCGTCGGGCGTATACCCCATGGCATACGCTAAATTACGCAAAAACGGAATTTTGCTCACCGGTACTAACGCACCTATACCCAATAAAATTAATAAAACCACCGCCACGCACCATAATTTTTTGGAGCGTACATACGGCGCGGCGTTCTGCTTAAACACCGCCCAAGCACCGGGAGTTTCTTTTTCGGTAGAATTTTCAGGTTGGGTCATATGCGTTACCCGAAAAAGGGAGAAAGGAAACCCTTTCTCCCCCTTTTATTTATTTATGATTTTGTTTATTGATGGCATCCATTTCCGCTTCTTTCAAGGCCGTTTGCCCTAAACTACCGCCGACAGATACCACTTGGCCCACCATATCTTTTGCACCCATTGTAAGAGCGCCTTTGGCTTTACCGATGGCTTCCTCTCCTTCAACAGCTTTCGTGCCGATTACCACCGAGGCAATAACAGCTATGCTGATGCCACCCACCAACAACGCCCCAAAAGCCAACCAGCTCCAGTCATTATTGGGCCAGAAATAGTCTTTACCGTACAGTATCGCTTGGGCCATACAAACTCCCCAAGCAGCAGCCAACACTCCTGCCAGAATCCATGCCCAGGCATTAGCTGCAATCCCCAGATAAGGTGTTTTACCCAATTGTTTGAGCGCTTTGATTATCGGAACTAATGTAACCGTAGCCGCGATAAGCCCCATCAAAACAGCAAATAAAGTGGACATTCTCTTTTGTTGTTTTTGGGCACGGTCATCTTCTTTTTGGCCCCAATCGCCAATGGCTTTTAAGCGGCGCGCTTCCGGAGCGGCAAAATCAGCTGAGCCGGTCTCGGTAGTTTCCATTCCGTTATCAAATGTCATACCGCCCGAATTTTGAGAAGAAGCCAAAAAGGCACTGGACCCCTCGTTGGCGGCGCGGTTGCGGTTGCGAGCCACTTCCGCCGAACGTTTAGAAATATCTTTTAAATCATTCCCGCCGCTACTACGGCTGCCTTTACCGACGGTAGCATCACGTCCGCCCGGATTGAAGGAGGACGGCCCGCGCCCGGCGGCTGAATTTAATGCCACAATGTTATTGCCACTGGGCATTCTGCCGCTGAGTTGGTATCCTTCCGTTTTACCGGAGGTACCTGTTGCCCCGGTTGAGTTGCCCGCCGCCGAACTTCCGCCGTAAGTACTGCTTATTCCACTACCGGACGCATGTGCAATAGAGGACGGAGCCAATTGCGAGGTTTGTGTACCGCCGGAAGCGGAGACACGCTGCAAAGCCGCCGGGCTAACGTGAGCCGCATCAGCGGCAGTAGCCCTGGGAGCACTTTCTTGCATAGTAACCGCATTGCGGCCTATTCCGAATCCTTCGGTCTCGGAAGTTTCTGCGGCAGACCCTACCGAGCCGCCAACCGCATGACCTAAATTATCCGCCGCACCTAATCCGAAATCACCGTTTCCGGTGCGGGCGTTTTCCATACGGGCACGCTCCTCGGCGGTGGCTACTTGATTCAGCCCATCCTTGACGTTAATAGACGTCAAACCGGAACGCCCACCTTGGCGCATGTTGCTATAATTATAGGCAGTGGAAATAGAAGAAAGAGAACGCACCCGTCCTTCTTCCACGGCGGTTTTATCTGCGTGAAAAGCTGTGTATGCGGCCACCATTCCC
>CACYBL010000013.1 GCA_902772695.1 uncultured Elusimicrobium sp. | reverse complement strand
GTAGCCACCGGTAGAATTGAACGCGGTAAGGTGCACGTGGGTGACGCCTTGGAAATCATCGGTTTCCGCGACACCATGAACACCGTAGCCACCGGTATCGAAATGTTCCGCAAACTCTTGGATGAAGGTATCGCCGGCGATAACGTAGGTATCCTCTTGCGCGGTATTGAAAAGAACCAAGTAGAACGCGGTCAAGTTTTGGCTGCTCCGAAATCGGTCAATCCGCACAAACATTTCATCGGTCAAGTATATATCTTGAAAAAAGAAGAAGGCGGTCGCCATACCCCGTTAACTCCGGGTTATAAACCGCAATTCTACCTCCGCACCACTGACGTAACCGGCGAACTTTCTTTCAAACAAGAAATGATTATGCCCGGCGACAATGCGGAAATTGAAGTTAAACTTATTACCCCGGTAGCCATGGAAGAAGGTTTGCGTTTCGCTATCCGCGAAGGCGGCCACACCGTAGGCGCTGGTGTAGTAACCAAAATTATTGAGTAGTAAAAAATTGTTTAGTTCACTTGGTGGGGGCGTCGCTTGGCGCCCCCACAGAGGACATTTTGGACTAACTTTACCAAGGCGCTGCGAATTCGCCAGCTAATTTAAGGATATTAAAGATGGCAAGTGAAAGAATTACGATCGCGTTAGTCTGCACAAATTGCAAGAGCAGAAATTACTACCAAGTACGCGGCAAAAAGAAAGAATATAAATTAGAAGTGAACAAATTCTGCAAAAAATGCGGAAAGAGCACTGTTCATAAAGAAGGTAAAGCTTCGTAAAAATTTTTGGGGGAGCGTCGGTTAACTGGTAAACCACCGGTCTCCAAAACCGGGACTGAAGGTTCGAGTCCTTCCGCTCCTGCCAGGTGTTTATATAAGGATAAATTTCTATGAACAAAGCAATTAATTTTCTTAAGCAATCGGTAGGTGAGCTAAGAAAATCTACGTGGCTTTCCAAACAAGAGGTCATCCAATCTACTTTTTTGGTAGCTGTAGTTGTGGTGTTAGTGGCACTGTATGTGAGTGCAGTTGACCTCGGTTTAACCAAAGTATTGGACCAATTTATTGGAGGGCGCTAATGGCCGAAGAAAGAGCGTGGTATGTTGTGCATACGCAAACCGGGCACGAAGATAAAGTGCGCGAGAAAATCCAACTCAATGCTGAAATCCAGGGATTTTCGGATCGCGTTTTTAAAGTATTGGTTCCCACGGAAGAAGTGGTGGAAGTCAAACAGAACAAAAAGATTTTACGCAAACGGAAATTTTTCCCCGGATATGTGTTGGTAGAAATGTGTATGACCAGCGAATCTTATTGGTTTATTAAATCTGTTACCGGTGTGACGGGCTTTTTAGGCGATCCTACCCCTGTTCCGCTGCCGGAAGAAGAAATAGCCGGAATTATAGAATTGACAGATAATCCGTCCGGCAAGCCCAAACGTATGGTGGAATTTGAACGTGGCGAAAGCGTCCGTATTACGGAAGGTCCGTTTAAACACTTTGTGGGCGTAGTGGAAGAAATCAACGAACAAAAGAACAAACTTAAAGTGATGGTGACGGTGTTTGACCGTGCCACTCCGGTGGAAGTGGATTTCCTCCAAGTAGAAAAGAACTAGATTTTACCGCAGTATTGCAGTAAAAATGGAGTAACAAGAAAATGGCAAAAGAGAAAAAAATTAAAGGTTATATCAAATTGCAGATTCCTGCCGGTGCTGCTAATCCGGCCCCGCCCGTGGGTCCGGCTTTAGGGCAGCATGGCGTAAATATTATGGAATTTTGCAAACAATTCAACGCCAAGACGGCTAAAATGGAAAAAGGAATTAAGATTCCGGTTATCATTACTGTTTATGAAGACCGCTCTTTCTCCTTCATCACCAAGATGCCGCCTATGGCTACGCTGATTATCAAGGAACTTAAACTCGCAAAAGGGTCCGGAGCTCCGCACAAAGATAAAGTCGGCAAGATTACGCAAGCCCAATGTGAAAAAATCGCGGCACAAAAGTTGCCCGATTTAAACACAAAGGATATCAAACAAGCTGCTGAAATGGTGAAAGGTACCTGCCGCAGCATGGGTGTAGACGTAGTTAAATAAATTTAATCAAGGGAGGGCGCAAGCCCGCTTGAACCTAAGGAGTATTTCAGATGGGAAAAAGAATGGAAGCCGCTGTTAAGGCGTACGATAAATCCAAAACCTATACGTTAGAAGAAGCTGCCAAGATTGTCAAAGATAATGCTAAGGCAAAATTTGACGAAACGGTAGAACTTCACGTTAAGTTAGGCATTGATACCAAAAAAGCCGATCAGCAAGTCCGCACGACGGTTGCCCTGCCGCATGGTACGGGTAAAACCAAACGCATTGCGGTAATTGCTAAAGGCGAACATGCCCAAGAAGCGCAAAAAGCCGGTGCCGACCGCGTTGGGGCGGAAGATATCGTGGAAGAAGTCGTGAAAGGCAAGATTGACTTTGACGTGCTTGTTGCCACCCCGGATACAATGAAAGACTTAGCCAAAGCCGCCAAGATTTTAGGTCCGCGCGGTCTAATGCCGAACCCGAAGAGCGGTACGGTAACTTTTGACTTGGCTAATACGATCAAAGCGCTCAAGGCCGGCCGTATTGAATTTAAGGCTGATGCGTATGGTATCGTTCATGCTATTATTGGTAAAGCATCTTTTGATGCAACCAAACTGGCAGAAAATGCAAAAGCGGTTATGGACACTATCCTTCGTGTAAAACCCAGCACCTCTAAAGGGGTGTATGTCAGAAGCATCTCCATGAGTTCCACCATGGGACCTGGAGTATTTGTGAATAACAAATAAATTCTCTTTTGCAAAGAAAAGCCCACCTAAAAGGTGGGCTTTTTTAATGAGAAATTTTT
>CACYBL010000012.1 GCA_902772695.1 uncultured Elusimicrobium sp. | reverse complement strand
TTTTAAATTTGCGCTCGGCGGGAGTCGAACCCACATTTCCAGCTTCGGAGGCTGACGCTCTATCCATTGAACTACGAGCGCGTAAATCGTTTTCTACCTTCTCATTTTATCAAATTATCAATACTCTTGCAGACTTACTGTATTATATTTCTGCTGGATGGCGTAATTTGCGAGGTATATTGAACCAAATAGCGAGCAATGCTCCTATTCCAAGCAAGTAGGGATAATACAGATATTTCATAATATGTATGGGAGAAACGCCGGATAAACTTGCTGCCATCAGTAGTTGTGCCCCGTAAGGCAACATCCCCTGTACTACGCATGAACAGATATCCAACAAACTGGCTGCTCTATTGGGTGCAATATGAAATTTTTGGGCTATTTCTTTAGCAATTGGTCCCGCCATAATAAGCGCAATCGTATTATTGGCGGTACATATATTGGCAAAGCTGACAATCATGGCTAATCCGGCTTCGGCACCTTTCCGGCTTGCGATCCGGGCAGTAGCTTTATTAATAATCCAAGCGAGTCCTCCGTTGCGGCGGATGATTTCTAAAACTCCGCCGGCAAGCAAAGTGATGATAATCAATTCCCCCATACTGTTAATACCAAATCCCATAGATGTCGCCCAGCCCCACCAGTCAAAGCTTCCGCTTAGGATGCCGATTATTCCGCACAACACGGTTCCTCCTACGAGTACTAGCATTACATTTACTCCCAGAATGGCAGCTACCAATACGGCGGCGTAGGGTAATACCTTTATCCAGTCTACCGCCTCTTGCGTAAATAAATGGGAAGCGCTACTTCCGGCAAAGATATAAAGTAACATCGTTAATATAGCAAAAGGCATGACAAGTGCAAAATTTGTTTTGAATTTATCAGCCATTTTACAACCTTGGGTGCGAGTGGCCACGATGGTGGTATCGGAAATAAAAGATAAATTGTCCCCGAACATGGCCCCGCTGACAACCACTGCACTTAAGAGTGCTGCCGACATGCCGGTTTGTTGGGAAAGTCCTGCTGCTACGGGAGTCAAGGCGACAATGGTCCCCACAGAGGTACCTACCGAAACAGAAATCACACAGGCTGCCAGAAATAAGCCCGCAGCTAATATATTTCCCGGCAAAATAGCCAACGTCAAATTTACGGTGGCGTCTACGGCTCCCATCGCTTTAGCTGTTTGGGCAAATCCGCCGGCCAATATGAAAATTATCACCATAAACATGATATTGGGGTTGGCGGCCCCCTTGCAGAACAGTTCTACCCGCGCATGCAAAGTAGCGGCTTTTGTCATCGCGATAGCTACTATGGATGCCAATACGAAAGCCACCGCAATGGGCATTTTATAGAAATCACCAGCTGCTATTGAAACAGCTACGTAGGACAGCAGGAACGTTCCTAACGGTATGAGTGCCCACGGATTGGGAGAAATATTTTCCGATTTGGTTGTCATATAGGTATGATCCTTTATAAACGGACTTATATTATAGCAATTTATGTTTTTGCCTGTATGAAAGTGCTACAATACAAATATGAAAGCATCTATCCTTACCATTGGTGATGAAATATTGTTGGGCCAGATTTTAGATACGAATTCTCGATTTATTGCGCGTGAACTATCTAACTTAGGAGCCGAAACAGTGGAAATGCGTTCCGTAGCGGATACGCGTACAGAAATTTTGCGGGCCTTGCAAGAAATGTGGCCGTTGGCAGATGTGCTTGTTATTACGGGGGGGTTAGGCCCGACTAAAGACGATATTACTAAAAATGCTCTGGCAGAATTTTTTCACACTACGTTGGAGTTTAACCCAACGGTTTATGCGTGGCTGGAAGAAATGTTTGCTGCCCAACCGGAGCGTTTGAATGCGTATAATAAAACTCAAGCTATTCTCCCCAAAAACTGCGTTGCCTTGCGTAACTTAAAAGGAACCGCTTGCGGTATGTGGTTTGAACAGAACGGGAAAATAGCCGTTTCATTGCCGGGAGTTCCGTTTGAGACGGAACATTTATTTCCAACAGAAGTGTTACCCCGTCTAAAAACACATTTTAAGGAATTAAAATTATCCTACCAAATGGTTACCGTTTACGATATCCCCGAGGCGGAGTTGGCAATGCGTTTAGATTCATTTGAGCGAAACTTGCCGGAAGGGATGCGTTTGGCCTATTTGCCGACAGCCGGTTTAGTGCGTTTGCGGTTAACCGCAAAAGGCCGGGCGATAGAGAAATTAACGCAAAGTCTGTCAGATTTACAACAAGCACTGGCGGGCTTATCTTTTGTGGAGGGGGAGGATACTACCGAAGGAATTTTTGCCCAGATATTAAAAGATAGCGGTTGTACTGTAGCTTGTGCGGAAAGTTGTACCGGGGGACATATTGCCCATTTGATCACTTCCGTGCCGGGAGCTTCCAATTACTTTTTAGGGGGTATCGTGGCATACGCCAATACGGTAAAAATACACGTGTTGGGAGTGAACGAAACCGATTTGCAAACCCATGGAGCCGTGAGTGAAACCGTGGCGCTGCAAATGGCACAGGGAGCACGGCGGGTTACTGGGGCGGATTACGCAGTTGCAACTACCGGCATTGCCGGTCCGGATGGCGGAACTCCGGATAAACCCGTAGGGACTGTGTGGATTGCTGTGGCCGGGCCCGGACTGGCCCATGCCCGTAAATTTTTGTTTTCTCACACGCGTGAACGTAATATTGGTAAGGCGTCTGTAACGGCCTTACGGATGTTAATGCAGGCCGTGCAAGATAAATCGTGCCAAAAGGCCTAGAAATCGTTAGGTCTTTTGACTCTTGTTTCAAGAGATATAAAACGTCATAATATAAAATATGAAAAAAACGATTGCATGGATTCTTTTGTTTTCTCTTGTCGGTATACCCTCCGCTTTTTGCCAATCCGGCAAAGGGCCGGTGAAAGCTTTCCGAGCCATGCATAAAATGCCGAACAGTATAGCCAGGCAAGTAGGAAGTAAGCTACTCCCTGTTCCCACAGCGGTAAGGAAGGCGGACATAAAAATGATGACGAACACGTATTATCCGGATTTGCCTTCAGAAGGAAGATATTTACGTTTACCGAAGACTCCATCCACAGATACTGATCATGCCCGTCATACGAAACATCGGGAATACCGTCCTTTTCCGGTGACACCTACAGAACCGTCTAAACCGGCTTCAAAACCGACGCAGCCGGATACTAAACCAGCCTCGGATGCTGTTCAATCCAAAGAACCGTATGGAGAAAGTGTCGTTGCTTATTTCCATCGGTTGGGTAAGGCAAACGGATTTCCGAGCCAGGTCCCCCATTGGGCGGATCCGTATGAAGAAGGATATACGCATGCCCTCCGTTTTCAACGGAGAGATCCCTCAAATGGGTTCAGTAATTTTCCTTCTCCTTTCCAAAGACAATTGCGACGTGAAGCTAATGCGCCGACAGTCTTCTTGCCTCCACTGGCTAGACAGGAATTTGACAGAACAGTAGCTGCGGCAGGGGAAATAGCTGCCCGGGGACAAGAGCGACCTCGTCGTTCCTTCAATGAGAAACGGACGGCTGTTGTAATTTCCGGTGAATGGAACCTTC
>CACYBL010000011.1 GCA_902772695.1 uncultured Elusimicrobium sp. | reverse complement strand
AGTTCCTTCCCATTGGGCACGCCGGACCCGCGTCAATGCGGCCGCAATATGCCGGCCGGCTAAACCTTTATCCTTCAGTTCTTTGCCTTGGATGACACAAGGTTCCAACGCACACGACGGCAATGCAGGATAAACGGCTTGTAAAATCCGTTGTTTGGTCAAGGATAGTGATGACAAAGGACTTAGTTTTTCTTGAGAAATTTTCCAGCTCCCTAAAATTTCTTGCGTAAAGTGTGCCGGTAAGCGTAAACTGCGGATAAATTCTTCTCCGCTTTCTCCCAACCGGCAGGCTAAAATTCCCAAGCGCTCCAATACTGAGTCGGTTTTCAACAAAGCTTCATCCCAAGATAATCCCGGCCAGGCAAATTTGAGCAAGTCATATTTTTGCATCAAACTAAAAATATCTTTTACGCGCGGTTCTTCTAAAATTTTCAAAAATTCATGACTGAACCGCTCACGCGATACAAGTAACGGATACTCTTCTTTTACCGCAGCACGCAACAGACGTTCTGTTTTAGGAGCCAACTTCCAACCGAATCGCCCGGCAAAACGTACGGCACGGTAAAGGCGAGTTGGGTCATCCAAAAAACTCTTTTCATGCAAAATGCGTACTAATCCATTTTCTATATCTTTCTGCGCTCCAAATGGGTCATAGAGTTTGCCGAAAGTGTCCGGATTGATGGAAAAGCACCAGGCATTGGTAGTAAAATCACGTCGGAAAAGATCATCTTTGATATTCACACTCGGTTCTACTTCCGGCAAACATCCCGGATAGGGATATTTTTCTTTACGGATGCGTACCATGTCCAACTTCAGTCCGTTATCTAGGTCCACCCGGTAAGTAAAAAAACGCGAGAATTTATGTTTATCTCCCCCCCATTGTTTTACACAAAATCCGGCCACAGATTCTTGATTACCACTAAATGCCAAATCAATGTCCAACGTATCACGTTTGAGGTAAAAATCGCGCACAGCCCCACCAACTACCCAGGCTTTTAACCCCAGTTTACTGGCATAAGCCCCAACGGCGTACAATTTCTCTTTATATTTTTCCGGTATCATAACACTAGTGGTATTGAAACCCCCTCCTGGCTCATCTGATCCTTAAAATTCAGTAAAAGAGTGCTTTGTAACCCACTTTTAAGCACTTTACTGGCAGCTAACGCGTAATCATTCGGAGAAGGATTCCCTTCCGGGGCAGGCACATAATACGGAAAGTGATTTGCCCGGGCGTAGGACGGTTTCAACCGCACTACATGGAATCCCGCTGCCGCAGCTGATGCCGCAACCGCCTCGGATTCAAACGAGTATTTTTCTTCTTCTCGTAGAAGCTCTTTCAGTGCTTCTAATCCAAAAACACACACAGGAGGATAATCCATATGCAATTGTTGTTCCAACGTGTTCTTGATGGTTTCATAATCACGTTGCATCCGTTGACGCAATTCCACTTCATTGGAACGATTTTTTTCTGCAAATACAAAAACAAGCAGTTCTGCCGGAGCATCAAAATAAATAAAATCTCCGTCGTGATGAAAAAAAGCCCCACATACCGGACATTGGACTAAATTCAGTTCTCCCCCCAAAGCCGCGGTTTTCAAATCGGGGTCTTGGTCTGCACTGATCAAAGACCAATATTCCACTTCAAATTCTTCACAATGATTAGGGCAACTCACAACTGCTTCGTTTTTAATTGATTTCATAGGTATATTATATCCTAACTCATGCCGGCCAGGACCAACTGCAGGCAACTATTTTATATTAGATTTACGTATCCGAATCTCGTACTTTATATATTGTAATTCATTTGGTAACCACATTAAAAGGGTTATTTGAAAGCAGTTTACACGTGCAAAAAAGAAATACTGAAAGTTAGGGGATTACCTGATAATATCTATAAAAAGAAAACGCCCCGTACAAGATTCGAACTCGTATCCCTGGTTCCGAAGACCAGTGCTCTATCCAGTTGAACTAACGGGGCTTATAAGGGTATTGTAGCAAATTATGACACGTTGCGAATTAAAACGAAATTATTTCAAACTCTTTCATAGGTAAATATATACAAACAGTAGCCAATCGCCATGCAACGGCGGACGATAAACAAAAAATATCCGCTTGTGCCAAAATTTAGTACAATAAATTATCTTATGCAGTAAGGAGTAACCTATGGGTGGACACTCACACTGGGCCGGTATCAAGCACAAAAAGGCCCTCGTAGATGCCAAAAAAGGCAAAGTATTTACAAAAATTTTACGGGAAATCACGATCGCCGCAAAAATGAGCGGCGGCAACCCCGACCAAAATCCGCGCTTGCGCAAAGCTGTTGACGACGCTCGCGCCGCGAATATGCCGTCCGATAACGTCAAACGCGCTATCATGAAAGGTACCGGCCAATTGCCCGGAGTTTCGTACGAAGAAATTACGTACGAAGGTTACGGCCCCGGTTCAGTAGCGATTATTGTAGAATGCACCACCGACAATAAGAACCGTACGTTTGCTGAAATCCGCAAAATTTTCACCAGCCATGGGGGCTCTATTGGTACCGCAGGTTGCGTGTCTTATATGTTCAAGAGCAAAGGGATGATCGTAGTGAAGAAAGAGGATATCTCCGAAGACGATTTAATGAACTTGGCCTTAGAAGCCGGCGCGGAAGACGTTCGTACCGCGGGAGATGTATACGAAGTAATTACCAACCCGGATATGAATGAGCTGGAAACCGTGAAAAAGGCCATTGAGGCAAAAGGCATTACCCCCGAATCAGCCGATCTGACCATGTTGCCGGATACGGAAGTGAGCGTAACGGACGAACATACCGCGGAAACGCTGATGAAAATGTTGGAAGCTCTGGACGACCATGATGATACCAAAAACGTCTATGACAACTCTAACATTGATGAAGCCATTGCGGCAAAACTTAATGCTTAACAAAACGGAAAGAACCGTTACCGTACTAGGCATTGACCCCGGTTTAGATAGAACGGGATGGGCTGTTTTAACACGAAACACCCGTTCCGTTCTTTCTTTGCACGCCTGCGGCCTTATTCATACAGAATCCAACCAATCTCTGCCCGAACGCTTGAAATTTGTTTTTCACGAACTGCAACAGATCTTGCAAACTTACCAACCGGACCAAGTAGCCATGGAGCAGAACTTTTTTCTCAAACGAGCTACTACCATGGCTAATACCGTGATGACACGCGGCGTGATTATTTTGGCATGCGAACTCGCCCAAAAACCAATTTCTTTTTATCCTCCCCGCCGCGTTAAATTGATGATTTGCGGCACCGGAACTGCAGATAAAAAACAAGTCCAGCGTATGGTACAACTAACACTGAACTTAAATAAGGCTCCTTCTCCGGATGATACGGCAGATGCGGTAGCTATCGGTATTTGCCACCTCAAAACAGCTCCGTTAGCTAATCAAATCAACATCAAAGCGGCATTCCTTGCTAAATTAAACGCTGCCAAAAAACAACAGATTAAAAATTCGCACTAACCGTTAATATTTTAGCTCACAACCCAACTGTCCACTACTCCATACCGCTACAAGCGTATCCGTCCCGCATAGTATTTTACAGAATTGAGCCGAAGGAGAATTGCCATCATCTGTACGAGCAACAAAGCAAGTAAGGTCTCGCTTTGCCCAATTTTCATTCGTATGCATTGACATAGTTTTAGAAATAAAATAATCATACCGGGAAGACCCTACCCGCCTGGCCGCAATATAAGTTTGGGCGTGTTTGAAAATACTAAAACCTTCCACCGGACTTATTTCCGTGTCCAAATCTGCATTCAAAACTTCAAGATCTTCCAGATTGCCAGTTCCGTTTGGATTAGGT
>CACYBL010000010.1 GCA_902772695.1 uncultured Elusimicrobium sp. | reverse complement strand
TTCTTCAGCGGCAGCTGTTTGGACAGCCTCCAATTGTTTTTCTAATTGTTTCTTTCCCTCGCTCAAGGCCCCTTTTTCCTGCGCCAGATGGCTATTCTGCTGGGAAAGCTCTTCGTTCTGTTTACACAAAACATCAATTTTTTGTTTCAACTGCTCAATCACCGCATCGTTACTATTGATTTTGGACAGTAACTCTTGAAAATTCCGTTCCACCAATTCTTTATCCCGACGCACAGAATCCAATTCATTTTGAGCAGCTTCAAATTGTACCGACAATTCGTCACGCTGAGTTTCCAAAGAGCGAATTGTTTCCGACAAGGCATCCTGCTGGCTTTGGGTTTGATCGGCACTTTCTTGCAAAGACAACATTTGAACTTTGAGTGCTTGCAATTCGTGTTCTTTTTGTTCCAACAGACCAAGGGCCTGTTCCTTTTCGGCAGCCATATGTTGAAGTTTAATATTTTCCGTACGAAGCATTTCAATTTCCTCTACTTGTTTCATACAAGTATCGGAAATTTCTTTTAATTGAGTTTCCAAACTATCCACCCGTTGTTGATATTCTTGACGGATAGAAATAATACGGCCTTCAAAATTGAACGATTTAAAACGCTCCTCGGCTTCATTTAATTGATCACGTAATGACAAAATCTCTTTGGCTTGTTCAGCTGATTTTTTGAGTGCTTCCATTTTTTCTTGTTGCACTTTCTTAATTTCACGGTCCAGTGCGGTATTGACAGCCTTCAATTGGGAAGCTTTCTGGTGTAAACTGGATATGATACGTTCCTTTTCGGCCTGTTCTTGTTGCTTACGACGGGCCTGTGCCTCTCGGTAGTTATCCGGGCCGTACTGGTAGATATCCGTATGAGATGCTTGATGAGAGGATGTGTCAAAACCACGCTGTACATCCGGTTCTCGGAAAGCAAAAGAGTGATCCTGTTGGGCACGGGTTAGATTTTCCACGCTGGCCCGCAAGTTGGCAATAGAGACAGACAAACGCTCCAAAAAAGCCTCATGACTTTTTTGGCGTTTCATGTGTTCACGGGTTTGGGCCAATTCTGACAGAATAGCTTCGCTTTGGCGCTCGGAAGCATCAAATTTTTCCTCAAGTTCTTGTATCTTTTTTTCTAATTTCTCAAAGGAACGTTTATTTTGATCAGATAAATCCGGCTCCGACGATTGCGATTGGGCAGAAACGGACGGTTGAAAATCAAAAGTATTTAAATTCGGATCTTGAAATTTTTCCAAAAAATGAGCGATATCGTCTTGTTCGTTGGAAGGATTATTCTCTATTGCCATAGGGGCTCCCCGTTTAAGATAGTATATTAAAATTTAACCACAAAGATAGGGGGGCTGTCAATGCTTTTCTGACGAAAAAATAAATCCGTTGGGCAAACCTTCAAAATAACGCGGACCGAATTGCCCCCACTACATAAAAAGAACCTGTACATAAAATAACATCTGCCACAACTTGCGCACGTAAACAGGCGGCATTTACATCTTCCTCAACTTCCCAACCGGTGGGAAGAAATTGTTGTATTTGTGCAAGGCTGGCCCCACGTTTATTGGGCGGAACCGTGACCACCCCCCGATTAAAACGGGCAGAAAGCATTTTAAGTATTTGCGGATAATCCTTATCACGCATAAAACCACACAGCACCAACGGTTTTTTCTTCGCATAAGGCGTTTTTTCCCAAAAAAGAAGTAGATTTTCTATTGCTTGCGGATTGTGTGCTCCATCTAAAATGATTGTTTTTTGGCCGTGACGAAAAATTTCAAATCGCCCAGGAATTTGTACCGTTTCAAAAGCATAACGTAACGACTTCTCGGGCACTTTAAATCGCTGAGCCGCTTGGTACACCAAACACGCATTTTGTACTTGCATTCTGCCCAAAGTATGTAAGTTCCATTTCGTACCGTCCGTTACACTCATTTCTGACCAACCGTGCTCCATATCTATTCCCATTTCATTAAACGGATCCCCTGTGCGTACGAATTGCAACGGAGCATTCTGTTGACGGGCCACTTCGCATATCACCTGCTCCGCCTCCGCGGGCAATGCGCCACACAGTACAGGCACACCAGATTTTATAATACCTGCTTTTTCATACGCAATTTGAGAAATAGCAGTCCCCAATAAATGGGTATGATCTAATCCAATAGAAGTAATAATGCTTAATAGAGGTAAACATACATTTGTGGGATCTTTTCGTCCGCCGATACCGGTTTCCAGAACGACGTATTGAGCCCGTTTACCTGCAAAATATAAAAATGCCGCTGCCGTTAAAATTTCAAAAAGCGTTAAGGGTTCTTCCTCTACTTCCAACACTTGTTGCACAATTTGTATAAAATCATTTTCATCAATAGAACTCCCGTCAAGCTGTATCCGTTCTACCGGAGATATTAAATGCGGAGAAATAAATAACCCCGTTTTATATCCTGCGCAAGTAAGTGTGTGTGCCAAAAGTGTACAAACGGTTCCTTTTCCGTTCGTTCCTGCCACGTGTATAATTTGAAGTTGTTGATGAGGATTACCCAACCTGCCCAACAGTGCCCTAAAAGCCGTCAAACCCGCTCCGGCTGTTAAACCGGAGCGGGTACTTTGCAATTCGTAAAACCAATCGTTAAAAATCATCTCTATCGGGATTATAACGGCGAATATCTGCCCCTAATCGGGTAAGTTTTTCTTCCAAATTTTCATAACCGCGGTCTATATGGTAAACACGTTCTATTTCCGTTTCCCCGTTCGCACACAAACCTGCCATCACAAGCGCAAAGCCACCACGCAAATCAGAGGCCTGAACATGTGCTGCAGACAATGTTTTTACCCCTGTGATACGTGCCAAACTTTTTTCGGTTGCAATATCCGCCCCCATACGCACAAGTTCCGGCGCATGCATAAAACGGTTCTCAAAGATATCTTCATCAATTTCCGCCGTTCCACAACAAAGCGTCATCAACGTCATCCATGGAGCTTGCAAATCGGTGGCGAAACCCGGGTAGGGTGCCGTACGTATACGCAACGGTTTGATGTCTCCTTCGTAAGAATGGACGTGCACAAAAGTTTCTCCAATATCCAACGCAAAACCGGCTTCCTGCAAGTCTTCCAGTAAAATAGCATTATGCTCCGGCACGCAGTTCTTTACAGTAACTTCTCCTCGCGTGGCAGCCGCTGCCAACATATAGGAACCACTTTCAATCCGGTCTGCCACTACTGTATGTTCAGCCCCGTGCAAAGCATTTACGCCATGCACGATTAGACGCCCCTTATCATCTGCATGGATATTGGCCCCCATCTTGTTCAAAAACGCAATAACATCATCAATTTCAGGCTCCTTAGCTACATTCTCCAACACCGTTTCTCCGGGGACTAAACACGCGCACATAAGTAAATTTTGAGTAGCTCCCACGCTGGGAAAGCGTAATACAATTTTAGCTGAGTTTAATTTTTCAGCCCGAATGAGTACATTCCCTGATTCCGTTTGGCAGGAGGCTCCCATTTTTTCAAATCCTTTCAAATGAATATCAACCGGACGCACTCCGATAGCGCACCCCCCCGGTAGTGGAATTTGCGCTTCATGGAACCGGGCAAGTAGTGGCCCGGCTACCCAAAAACTCGCTCTCATTTGTTTGACAAGTTCATACGGCAAATCATTTTTCAATTTACCGTTAGCTTCCACGGTAACCGTATTGTTTTGATAAGTCGTTTTTTTACCCAAATACTCTAAAATTTTAAGCGTAGTACGCACATCACGCAGATTAGGCACACGATGGAGAATGCATGGCTCATCGGTCAGCAACGTAGCTACCAAAATAGGCAATGCAGCATTCTTACTACCGCTAATCTCTACTGTACCATTTAATTTTTTACCACCGCGAATAAGTAACCTATCCATACAAACTCCTCAAATTAAATTTTTTGTGCAAGCACAAAACGCTCTATTCCCACTATATCTTTTTTGGTAGTTGCCTTCCAACCAAATTCGTTTAGTCCACGTGCCACCGCCGATGCTTGTCCTTTACACAATTCCAGGGCCAACCAACCCTCGGGCCTTAAATAATCTGCCGCTAATGTGCATAAAGGACGCACGATATCTAATCCATCAACCCCGCCATCCAAGGCCAAACGCGGCTCGTGCAATACTTCCCGCGTAAGGGTATCTACCACAGCAGAAGGAATATAAGGCGGATTGGAAATAATTAAATCAAATGTACCGGTAACATCTTTCCATAAATCACTTTGAAGTAAATGGACTCGCTCGTTGAGATGAAACTTTTTCACATTCTCTTGGGCTATCGCCAGTGCTTTCTCACTGATATCCACCCCCAACACCTGCGCCCGAGGAAAACGCTTGGCCAATGCACACGCAATGCAACCGCTACCCGTGCACATATCTAAAAGGGCAAGCGTAGCTTTTCGGTCCAATAACGTACTGGCCAGATCAACCAGTTCTTCCGTTTCCGGGCGGGGTGTCAATACATCAGAGGAAACTATAATATCTAATCCATCAAACGGCTGATAACCAACAATATGTGAAAGAGGTTCTCCTTTCGCTTTTCGGGCAATGTACTTTTGATATAGGGCAAGTTCTTTTTCGGAAAGGGTATAATCCGGGTGGGCGAGTAGCCATGTGCGCGTTACGTTTAATACGCATGCAAGCAACCACTCGGCGTTAGGTTGCGGCTCATCAGAGTTGGCCTGCGTTAAGCGCATAATTGCTTGAGATAACTCTTCCGCTACAGTCATTAGATTTGTAAGTTCTTGAGTTTTTGTTCTACACGCCACGCACGCAAATCTTCCAACACCGGCTCAATGTTTCCGGCCATAATTTCCATAATGTTGTGATAAGAAATATCGGTGCGATGATCGGTCACACGGCTTTGCGGAAAATTATACGTACGAATCTTCTCCGAACGATCTCCGGTACCCACTTGGCTTTTACGCTCATCGTAAATTTCTTTATTACGTTTTTCTTCTTCTATCTGGTAAAGCTTAGCACGTAGCATAGCCATGGCTTTTTCACGGTTTGCCCCTTGATGACGTTCTTCGCGGCAAGATACTACTATACCGGTAGGTTTGTGCAAGATACGAACGGCAGTTTCCACTTTATTAACATTCTGTCCGCCGGCCCCACCGGAACGGCACGTTTCCATCTCCAAATCTTCGGGACGAATCTGAATATCAATTTCCTCGGCCTCAGGCATAATAGCTACGGTAACGGTAGAGGTATGAACGCGACCAGACGTTTCCGTATCCGGTACACGTTGGACACGGTGCGTCCCCGCTTCCATCCGAAGCCACGAGTATGCGCCATCACCCTTAATAAACATGCTGACGTATTTACAACCTTTCAGTCCGGTAGGCGTATATTCCAGCAATTCCGTTCCCCATCCTTTGGTTTGGGCAAAGTGCTGATACACACGCAAGAGTTCAGCCGCAAACAAAGCAGATTCTTCGCCCCCTGCCCCCGGACGAATTTCCAAATAAATGTTTTTGGAATCGTTGGGATCGGGCGGAATAACTAAAATGCGAAGTTCCTTTTGCAAAGCGGGCAGCTTCTTTTCCAATTCAGCCAGTTCATCTGCAGCCATCTTAACAAGTTCTTTGTCTTCCCCCGCTTCAATCATTGCGCGATCATCCGCGATGGCTTTTTCTATAGAGGAGATCTCAGCTTCTTTTTCAATAATGGGTTTTAAAAAAGCATGGCGTTTGGCTTTAAGTGCTAAATCTTGTGCAGACAAATTGCCAGAAGAGAGTTCCTGTTCCAATTGTTTAAATTCGCTAATGTATTTAGAAGTATCCATAGTTTTCCTTTATTACATAGAAAAAGAGCAGACGCCCAAAGGACATCTGCTCTTTTAAAATATATCCGCTATTTAGCCTCGGTTTTGGTTTCCTTTTTGGCCGCGGCTTTTTTGGCCGGCTTTTTAGCAGTTGCTTTTTTGGTAGCGGCCACTGGTTTACGGGCCAATTTGGCTTTAGCTTTTACTTCCGTTTTCGGTTTGCGAACCAAGGTTTTCCCTTCGGTTTTTGCATAGCGTTTGTTAAATTTGTCTACCATACCTTCGGTATCCAATAATTTTTGTTTGCCGGTAAAAAATGGGTGGCAAGCGGAGCAAATGTCCAATTTTAAAGTTTTAGCGGTGGAGCGAGTCATGAATTTATTGCCGCACGCGCAAACGGCTTCTACAAATTCATAAGTAGGATGTATTTTTTCTTTCATATTTTTCCTCTAAAAAATGGGTCTGGCAAAAATGCCTTCTTGATTATTATAGCAAATTGGATTAAGAAAAGGAAAGATTTTCTTTCTTTGCCTCTAATTCCTTTCAGGTATTTTTGTGGGCTGTCTTTAATGAACGAAGCACCCCCGATTCAACCGGAGGTGCTTTTACCTTTTACAAACCAAATCTAAAAGGTCCCCAATTCCATTTGCTTGAAGAAGTCTTTATTGGACTTAGTAGAAGATAATTTTTCAAGCAGCATGGTCATGGCATCTACCGAGCCTAACGGCGCTAGTACTTTGCGCATAATCCACACTTTGTTGAGTTCATCTTCACTGAGTAGCAAATTTTCTTTGCGGGTAGAACTACGGTTAATATCCACCGCCGGGAAAATGCGCCGTTCGGAAAGTTTTCTATCTAAGCACAATTCACTGTTACCGGTACCCTTGAACTCTTCAAAAATAACTTCATCCATGCGGCTACCTGTTTCAATCATAGCTGTCGCAATGATGGTCAAGGATCCGCCTTCCTCTATGTTACGCGCGGCTCCCAAGAATCGTTTGGGTTTTTGTAGCGAAGTCGCTTCCACGCCGCCGGAAAGAACACGACCGGATGATGGTGCAACCGTATTATATGCACGAGCCAAACGGGTAATGGAATCCAATAAAATAACCACATCTTTACCCTGTTCAGCCAAACGCTTGGCCTTTTCAATAACCATTTCAGCCACTTGTACGTGCCGATCGGCCGGTTCATCAAAAGTAGACGCTACCACTTCCCCTTTGACGCTACGGCTCATTTCGGTCACCTCTTCCGGACGTTCATCAATCAGAAGCACCATTAAAACCGTGTCTTTATAGTTCTCGGCCAAAGAATGGGCAATAGCTTGCAAGATCATAGTTTTACCACTTTTAGGCGGAGCTACAATCAAAGCACGCTGTCCTTTACCGATAGGTGCTATTAAATCAATAACTCGTTGAGTAAGCGCATTTTTATCCAGTTCCAATACATAGCGTTCGTTAGGATGTAGTGGAGTCAAATTTTCAAAAAGCGGACGGTTGTAAATTTTATCGGAGTCAATACCGTTCACTTTTTGTACTTGTAACATAGCAAAAAAACGTTCATTATCCTTCGGAGGGCGAATCAAACCTTCTATTGTATCCCCTTTGCGTAAACCAAAACGTTTAATTTGGGAAGGCGACACATAAATATCTTCCGCACCGGCCAAATAATTATTTTCTTCCGAACGCAAAAAACCAAATCCATCCGGCAGGATTTCTAGCACGCCGCCGCCATACACAGAACCGTTTTGTTTGGCCTGTACCGCCACAATGCGGCCTATAAGTTCTTGCTTGCGAAGCCCGGAAATGTCCTCAATATTGTAATTAACTGCCAATTTGGTTAATTCCGGTACGCTCAATTTATTTAATGCCCGCGCATCCATCGGCTTAGCACCATTGGGCTGGCGAGGTGGCATATTGGAATGCGCAGGACGCATCACGGGGCGTTTTTCCCCTACCGGGCGAGTTGTCCGTTCGGTTTTTACTACTTCTCCGGACGGTTTAGTCTGTTTCGTTTCCTTACTTGTTTTCTCGGACTTAGCCAGAGAATTTGTTTCTTCCATATTGACTCCTTACATTATACATACAAAGTTTGGAAAATTTCGTACAAACGCTTCAACTTATTTTGCAGAGCTTGTTTAGAACCATTGTTGAAAAGAACAATATCCGCACGTTTCATCTTTTCCGCATCACTTAATTGGGTGCGTCGGCGTTTTTCATAAGCTGCACGGGAAAGGCCTCTCTCTTTTAATCGAACACTTAACGTTTTAGGATCGGCTACTACCAACAATGTCAAATCCGTGCGATTTTCCCAGCCAGCCTCAAACAAAAGCGGAACTTCAAATACTGCCCACCGTTTGGGAGATGCCGCTAAATATCGCA
>CACYBL010000009.1 GCA_902772695.1 uncultured Elusimicrobium sp. | reverse complement strand
CCCAGGAAGCCATGCGGGCGGAAGAAATCACTCCACAACGAACCGCCGCGCGGAAAAAAACTACTGGGACACAATTATATGCTAGCGGGATTGCGGCCCCGGGGTTATTCACCGGCAGTTATAATACCGGCAGTTTGTTGGAATATGCCGATGTGGACGTAATGGAAGCTGCATTCCGCACGGTTTTACGTATTCTATCCTTACAAACCCTTCCTCCCACAGCCCCTCTTTAATCGGGGCCATCCGAAATATAATCTGACACTTAGACCTATAAAAAAAATAGGTCCAAAGACCCTTGCAGTCCTGAGAAACAGATTACTACAATAAGAGTGTCATTATTCTTTGGAGGATGTATGAAAAAATTTTTGTCCTTATGTTTGACCCTATTACTTACCGGCGTTTTGCCTGGTACATTGCAAGCTACTACTTATGCCAATTATAACCTGCAACCTGCCGTAGAACGTACTGCAGCGCAGGCTTTTTTATTCGGCAAAGATAATCCCAGACGGCAAGCACGCGCTAATAAAAAATTAGCTGCCCAATATCGCCCAGTTCTGTTTAACCGTTTTATGAAATATGTAGCTTACAACAGCCAAAGCAGCTATACTGAAGAAATTACACCCGGCCAAATAGAAACTGCCAAAAAACTATATCAAGAGCTTAGCCAACTCGGTTTAGATGTAACGCTTTCGGAACACTATTATATTTTTGTTAAAGTACCCTCCAATTTAACTCGGGAAGTTCCCATATTAGGTTTTAGTTGTCACTATGATGTTACACCGGATGTCACTACTGATAATGTTCACCCCCGTATTATTACAAATTATTCAGGAGATACCATCCAGGTAGGAACTGATCCTAAAGGCAACCCTGTGGTATTAGATCCTAATACTGTCCGTGATGCTTACCTCAAAACACGGGTGGGCAAAAAAATAGTAACTTCCGACGGTTCTACCAACTTAGGAGCAGATAACCGGGCCGGAATGTCTATTGTTGTTACCATGTTGGAAGCGCTAGCCAAGAATCCATCCAAACCACATGGAGAAATTCAAGTGGTAATTGCTCCCAATGAAGAAACCGGCGGAGCCGCAGATTACATCAGTGAAGTTCCGTATCGTCCGGATATTGCCTTTGACTTTGATGGTAATGTAGACGGTGAGTTAATGACTGAAAATTTTTATGCCATGCAAATTATTTGCCAAGTAAAGGGAGCGGAAGGACACCAATCTAACGCTGACGGTACCTATATTAATCACGGATTACCGCAGGCCGATTTTATCCACCAGCTTTATTACAATCCCGCTTTGTTAACTGAACCTTTCCAAAACAACAGCATTGTGGATCCGAAAAACGAATATGGCCGTTGGTTGCGCTTGCCCACCGATAGTCGTGGCAAACAAGGATATGTGGACGTATTTATCAAACGCAAAGCCAATGATATAACGGAAGTAGATTTCCGTTTGCGCAGCTTCAACAAAACGGATTTACTGCAAATCCATCAATTGATTATGGATGTAGCCAAACAGGTAGAACAGCAGAACATTATGATAGATCCAATGACAGATAGAATCCGCAAAAAATTAACTATTACCTGTCCAACTAATCCTTCCTATACCTACGACAACATCAAAGACCGTGTACACCCTGCTTCTCTAGAAGTAGCTAGTGCCGCCTTTGCAGCGGCTGGTGTAAAAATGCGTCCGACTTACGAACGCGCCGGCACAACCGGTTCCATCTTTGCCCTAAAAGGGGTGGTTGGTTCCTATATGTTGTTTACGGGCCAAAACAATATGCATTCCTATGCAGAGTGGCTCAGTGAAGAAGATATGTATCAAGCCTTTTTGGTGGGACTTAATTTAATTGACCAAGTGGCCCAATTAAATACAAATAAATAATTATGAAGATTTTGATTGCTACGGGTAATCCGCATAAATTGCAGGAATTACGGCATATTTTGCCTGCCAAATCTAAATGCGGTGTACCCCTGGAATATGTTAGCTTAGCAGATTTCCGCGATTTACATTTACCGCCGGAAACCGGCACCTCCTTGGAAGAAAATGCAGCAACCAAGGCATTATATGCTGCCAGACAAACCGGACTGCCTGCCGTATCGGATGATACAGGATTGGAAGTAGAAGCCCTCAACGGAGCTCCTGGCGTACATACCGCCCGTTACGCCGGCGAAAATGCCGATACTGACGAAAATAATCGTAAACTGTTAAGTGCTTTAGAAGGTAAATTACTGCCGGAACGTGCGGCGCGCTTCCGTACTATAGCTTGTTTTGCTACTCCTCAAGGAGAGGTTTGTTTATTTGAAGGAATTTTGGAAGGATTTATCGGATTTGGCTACCGTGGATCTAACGGGTTCGGTTATGATCCTATTTTTCTGGTTGAAAAGGGGAAAAAAGCGTTGGCCGAATTAACAGAAACTCAAAAGAACAAAATAAGCCACCGGGGTAAAGCATTTAAAAAACTAGCCAATCAATTATTATCCGTTCCTGCCAAATAAAAAAGCCGACCCTTAAAAAAGCGAGTCGGCTTTTTTACACCAGGTTAAAATTCTAGCAACATTTTGGCCGGAACTATGAGATAAAATAAATTGATGAGTGCCCCCAAACTTAAAAAAGGACCAAACGGAATAGCATCGCCTCCTTTTTTCCCTTTCCAAATCATCAGCACCAATGCATAAATAAGCCCAAAGAATGAAGCAAAAACAATCGTTGTAATTACACCCTGCCAACCAATTAGCGCACCTACCCCGCCCATCAGTTTGACATCTCCTCCCCCCATGGCCTCTTTCTTAAACACCCATGTGCCAATCAGGGCAATGGCCAACACGCCAAAGAAACCAACGGCCGCTCCTAGCAATGCATACAATTCTTTTTGCCACCAGATTCCCTCAAAATTGGGATTTAGCCAAGCAAACGCTAGTCCCCAAACGATTAATCCCAACGAAAACCGGTCCGGTATAATCATCAATTCAAAATCGATCACCGACAAACAGATTAAGGCATACACAGCCGCCAACACAACAAAAGTCCACCCGCTGATTCCCAGCCACCATACAAACAATACCGTCAATATTCCAGTCAATAATTCAACCACCGGATATTGTAACGAAATGGGTTTCTTACAATGGCGGCATTTACCCAAGAGGATAAGGTAACTAATCACCGGGATATTGTCGTACCATTTAATACGCTGATTACAATGCGGACAAGCCGAAGGAGGCCACACCAATGATTTATTTCTTGGGATACGGTATACACATACATTGAGAAAACTACCGAATATAAGTCCAAATAAAAAAGCAAATATCAAAATAAATAGGGTCATATCACATCCTCCCAATACATAAAAATCCCCCGGGTTGCCCGGGGGAAAACAAATTAATGAGTATACCAAGCTTTTCCGTAACTATCTTCTTTATCAGAATTAACAAAGAAATCACCGAAGCGCGGATCTGCCGGATCATTGACATAAGCCCAACAACCGGTTTTTGTAAAAGCCGCTTCAAAATTTCCGGTAGAGACATGGGCACAAGGCGCCTGCCCGGGCAAACGTGTTTCAGGGATTTTCTCGATATATTGAGGAACCAAGCTAGACAAATCATCTGTCGGATAAGTACCCTGATTTTCCCCATAATAAGCAGCTATTGCACTACGGACACGCATCAGTTGGTGTTTCGTGCTTCCCTCTTGGGCTTTGTGCATGAGTGTCATAAACTTCGGCACCGTAAACACAAACAAAAACGCCAATACGGCTATAATTACAATAATTTCTACCGCCGTAAACCCTTTTTTTGTCATAGGACCTCTTATTTAAAACGCATCGCCACCAACGCAAAAACTTTGGCATCACCTAATGTGTTTTTGATGCTGGAGTATTCGTTGGGCTGGTGCATTGTTTCATCCAGCTTAGAGTATACCACTGCCGGAAAACCCACATTGCGTAAATAGGCTCCTACCGTACCGCCACCTACTCCCATAATACGGGGTTTATTCTTATAAACAGCTCTCACTGCCGACTGGGTTAATTGGACCACTTGTTTAGCCGGGTCGGTAGGTTTAGAAACGTCATTAATAATTGCCTCTATCTTAATTTTTACATTAAATTTCTTTTCAATCTGTTTAGCAATTTTCCCAATTTCCGCTAATACCTCTTTGTTCGTATAGCAGGGCAAAATACGACAGTCTAAATACAACACTTCCCGCCCGGGGATTGTATTGACATTGGGCACGTTCGCTTCACGTTTGGTCGGTTCAAAAGTGCTGGAAACTTCCGGAGCGAACAAATTGTTTTTCTTATTAAACTTTTTATGAAGTTGCTCATCAAGCGTCACAATTAAATAAGCAGCTGCACGGTTGGCATTGGACCCGGCTTTAGGTGTAGAGGCATGGGTTTGTTTACCCATCACCGTAATTTTGGCCCACAACATATTTTTTTCTGCTACCTCTACCATGGTTCCATCCGCTATGCCGCCATCAGGCACCAAAAATTCATCTTCCTTGCCAAACAAATGAATATGGTTTTTTAAGATGGACAACAATCCATATTCGCTTCCCATTTCTTCATCCGCATTAAACAAAAGGGCATAATTGCACGGCGGGCGGACACCCAAATCCATCATAGCTTTTACAGCAAGCAGCCCAGAAACCAGCCCTTGTTGGTTATCTTCCGAACCGCGACCATAAATTTTATCTCCCTTTACCACGGCTTTAAACGGATCCGTTTTCCATAAGGATAAATCCCCTGCCGGCACCACATCCATATGTGCCATAACCCACAAGGTTTTGCGTTTATTTTCACCGTAGTATTTAGCCATGATATTGGGCCGGATCCCTCCTTCTGCTTTAGGGTCCTTCACATTAATTACGGACACTTCATCAAATTTCATTTGTTTGAGCACCGAAAGTAAATAAACCGCTTTTTGGTTTTCCCCTTTTCCCCCTTCTTGCGGAGAAAGCGCCGGACAAGCGATCATATGTGTTTGCAAATCTATCACGTCTTGTTTATAGGTATCAATTTTCTTAAGCAACTTCTGTTCCATTGTATTTATTTCCTCCAAAAAATCTAAATCGGGTTTTCCACATCAATAAAGACGGTTTCCACGTCAAAATTTTTAGCTACTAATTCTTGTAACGCCAATATGCCGGGTTTTTCCGAATTATAATGCCCCAGTGCAACGCAGTTGATGTGCCCTTCTCGACACCACTCCTGCACCGGCTCATCCAACACCCCGGTTACGTATAAATCGCACCGTTGCGTAATGGCTTGTGGCAACAAGCTATGTGCTCCGCCGCTAACTACCGCCAATGAATTAATTCTTTCCGGACCAAAAGATAACACTTGTGCTTTTGTACCGCAGGCATTTTCCCACACGTTTACCAACTCGGCTAACGGACGGTTTTCCACTCGGCCGCAAAAGCCAATAGTCTCCCCATGGTACTTTCCGAACGGAATTACTTGTTGAGCATCTACCATGCGTAACAAACACGCATTATGCCCAACCACCGGGTGTTTATCCAACGGCAAATGGTACGCCGCTAAATTGATATCGTTTTGCAACAAAAAAGCCACACGCTCACGAAACATCCCCGTCAACGGTTCTTCCTTTCCCCACAAAAGCCCGTGATGCACGATTATCAAATCCGCTCCGGCAGACTTAGCTTGGCGAAACAGTTCCAAGGATGCCGAAACGCCAAATGCTACCTTACCGATCTGCGTTTTGCCAGACACCTGCAACCCATTATGGCTGGTATCTACAATATATTCACTATTTAGATACGTGTCCAAAAACCGGATGATGTCTTCACAATTACCCATAGAATTATGTTATCATTTTATAAGGATGAAAAGAACACTTTTTTTGCTCATTTGCAGTTTTTATATAATTCTTCCGGCCGCCGCGGATCCTTTACCCGTAGCCCCATTTCTGCCTGCTCAAGAAAAAACAGCACCTAATGATGCTCCTATTACGGTACAGTACCCACATGAAAATATGACTATTTCACGAGGAGCTAAATCTATTTTTATCTTTGGGAAAATCAATTTGCCCGCTCCGGCTGAATTGGAAATCAATGGGCAAGCAGTTCCGCTACATACCAACGGATCTTTTTTAGCTTTCCTGCCGGTGGAAAACGGCCTTTTTGAATTTATATTAACAGCTCGCCATGGTGATACAACTGTTCAAGCCGTGCGACATGTTCAAGTACCCGGCACTTCCATTAAAGATTTTTCCAACAAAGCCGAATTTGATCCGGAAGAAATTTTCCCGCAATCTGCGGTGGAAATGCTTCCCGGGGATACGCTGGATTTATATGCACGCGGTACTCCAAATGCTCAAGTAACCGCAACATTGTCCGGTTTGAAGGAAGGGAAAAACATTCCGCTTAAAGAAGATATTTCTTCGCCGGGAGTATACCGGGCAAAATTTATTATTTCGCCGGATCAAAAATCTAAAACGACCAAAGTTATTTACCGCATGAAAGAGGGGCCGTCGAGAAGCAGCACCAAAATAACAGCACCGGAAAAAATAACAATCTTGTCTCCCAAAGATGATATCCAAATAGCAGAAGTTCTAGCGGCAGGAGTTAAACTGCGTAAAATTCCTACTGCACGAGAAAATCTTTATCCCTTTTATCGCGCGTACGGGCGAGTACAAATTGATGGCCTCTTAAACAAACAATACCGTTTACGATTAAATGAAGATGAATACGCTTGGTTGGAAAAAGACAAATTACGTCTTATACATGAGCCCGATATTCCCAATCGCTTGCGGGAAATGACGCTATCGGCATTGCCGGATAAAACACGTTTCGTTTTTGCGGGGTTACATGCCGTACCGATTAGCGTGCATGAATTTAACAACCGTTTGGAACTTACCTTATACTATACGGAAGATTTTGATGAAAATTTAAGTTTAGATACCACCAGCCCAATTGTGGAAAATGTGGTTTGGTCTCAGCCGGCAAAAAATACATTGTTGTTCAAAATCTATTTTAGACCCAACACCTTGCCTTGGGGACACGCATACGATTTTGAAGATGGGAATTTGGTTCTTGATCTGATACATCAACCGCAACTCACTGCCGACAAAAATAAACCACTTGCCGGAGCACGAATTTTATTAGATGCCGGGCATAGCCCACGCCGGAAGACTCCCTATGATGGAGCTGTCGGCCCGACAGGTTACTTGGAATACGAAGCCACCTTGGCTCTAGCTGAAGATCTTAAACCCCTTTTGGAAAAACAAGGGGCTACCGTTATTTTAACTCGGCATGGTAACAATCATATGAGTTTACAAGACCGTTATCAATTGGCGTTGGAACAACGGGCGCATCTTTTTATCAGCTTACATTATAATGCCTTGCCGGAAACAATTGATCCCCTTAAACGTCCGCGGGGGTATTCAGTATACTACAACTATCCGCACAGTTTCAAGCTAGCCCAATCCATCTACCAATCATTTACCAAAAAGGTGAAATTGCCTGATAACGGTATGATTGCTAATGATGTGTTATTTATTCCGCGCATTCCCCAAATGCCAAGTATTTTGGTAGAAAATGCTTATTTAATTTTACCCGAGCAAGAAGAACTTGCACGCAGCCCCCAAGGGCGGCAACAATTCGTACAAGCTTTATACGAGGGCATTTTAAATTTTTATGGAGTCCAAGTACCTACTCCGATTAAAAAGAAGCAAACTACTAAAAAACGCTCCAAAAAACCGGCTAAGAAAACTTATCTACGTCCTGCCAAACCCCTCGTTTTAGTACCCGGCAAATAAAACATCCCCCGGCAAAACCGAGGGATGTTGTTATTTCTATCTATTAAAAGCGAATCCCGCCCCGTAGTGAAAAATTAGTTTCCCAACGACGACGCAGACTCAACAAATTATCTATTTTACGATGCCGGTTATACACTTCGTGTATTTCTGCAGCTACAAACACCCGATCGGTAATAGGAACTTCCACCCCGACTCCTAGCGATCCGTACAGAGTATGTGTAGTATGATTCCATCGACCCCGGTATGAGAGTTTCCGTTCGCCTGTTCCGGCACCAAATAACAAATAAACAAGCGGGGAAGTATCCGGCGTAAAGATCCATTTAACTAGTCCCCCGTAACGAACATGCCGATACGTATTATCTGTCGGAAAATCTTTCTTAGAAGATAAATCCCCTTCCAACCCAAATCCCAGCTCACGCGCCGGGTAATAAACGGCACGTGCCGTGATAGCATCCGTTTTAGAAAAAACTTTTTCCACCTGGTCATACACGCTTTCCCCAGAATGCGCCCATCCTACCGAAATTTCAAAAGGCCGCGATGCGTCCGACGGGGTTGTATCTCCCGCATGGTACACCGGATTAGCAAAAGCAACAGAGGATAAACCTATCCCCACAATAAATCCCATTAATTTTTTCATATAAGTAATTGTTCCTCATGTTTAGTATAGATAATTGATGTACTGGCCTGCAATATTTCTTAAGCCAAAAGACCTATAGCTTTCTGGGCCTTTTGGCCCTTGCGCAAAAAAATTTATAAACCTATAGTAATAGTAGGAGCCGGTAAAAATACGGCTCATTATAATCGTTATTGACGCGAGGAATATATGAAGCATTTAACACTAACTGCTAAATCATTGTTATCTTTACTTTTATCAGGAACTTTATTATTCAACAGTGCAGCACCTGCCTTTGCACAAGTGAAAAAACCGTATCCAACTTATACTCCTTCTCATACACAGGATAGTTTCAGCTCCATAGACAGTCAACAACAAAAGCGTGAAAATTTGGCACAAAAAGTATGGCGTCAAACCCGTGGAGCCCTTACGAAAGAGCAATTCGCCCGCGTGTTTGAAATACGCGAAGCATTTCTCCCCTCCTCAAATCAAAAAAATCCTTCCGATTTTGAAATTTTCCAACAAATGTATCAAAAGGAAATAGACAATGCATTTGAATATCGCACAGTTACTTTAAACCGGATGTATAAATTGTCGGAAGCCCAGTTGGATAAGCAAGCTAAAGAAGCCCGATACGAAATGATGGACAACTTTGTTTCTTCCACCCCTCACCATACCCCTTTATATAAGGATTCCAAAAATTTACTTAAAAATACGAAAAGCAGTTTGGCCGATTCCATCCAAAATTTAACTAAATATTGCGAACCCGGTTCTTCCGAAGCCGAACGATTGGCTCAACTTGCTCAACAAGAGCAACAAATTCTGCAATGGCGTCAAGAAAACCAAGAGAAGTTAACAGCTTGGTTTGATGAAAACAAACAAGCCCTTGAAAAATGGAAAAAACAAGCCAACCAAGAAGACAAAAAAATTTATGAAGAAGAATATAAAGATAAACTTTTAGCCGAACGGGAAGAGTTTGTCAAACAAGCTGTAGCTGACTTGTGGCAATATAAAAAGGTTGATTTTGCACGAGATGCATTTTTGGAAGTAGCTCCTATTATCTTGCCTATGCAGACCTTGCAAGGAAAATCGTTTTTTAATCACGAACAGAAAACTTGGCTAGCCACTCAATATACCCAAATTCTACGCCGCAGTCATACTTGCGAAAAGCAAAATGACTCCTGGTGTCCATTGGTTAATACGGCCATTCATGGATTAAGTTTGTTAACCCATTCAGAACAGGCCGCCCGGGAAATTCTTTCCGTTATGCAAGAACGGTATCAAACAGAAGTAGCTGTACCCACTTTATTAGCCGGAACCTCGGCCTTGTTATCCATGAAACAATACCCATTGTTAGACAGCTTTTTGGGAAAAGCCACTCGGGAAGAACGCGATTTGTCTAAAGTAGATCTGTTCAGTTTTAACGCAGCCGTAAACGGCCTGGCCAACATCAACGGTCAATATTTAGGGGAAGTATCCAAATTTGGAGAGTATCCCTTGGAAGAAAAACCAAATATCAAATCCCCCCGTGGTAACGTGTGGGAAGATATAGCCCAACTTATAGCTGATGATGGTTCTGCCAACGCGTTGGAACTTTTACGTAAGTACGGTGTAGAGCAATGCCGCGTCTCGGTAGACAATGGCCCCTTTGGAAAAGGAAAACACTCTTTACATTGTACCGGAATTACGCCCTTCTTGGTGGGTGCATTAATCAGCGGAAAAAGTGGCGCTAGCGAATATCATCTTTCTTCCGCTACCACCCAACCGTCTCAAATATTACGGCAAGATGGCTCCATACAAACCATTACCCCGCAACAAGCTGCAAACAACAAAATTAAATTGCAAAATTCAGAAAAAGCTTTTTATGATTACGCCGCTTCTATGGGCATGACACCGGCAGCCGCTATTGCGCGCCACTTATTCTTGCAATCCATGGGGGATATCAATGCGGAAACTGAATTACGTGTAGATAATTTATTATATCAACACGTTTATACTCCCCAAACCAAGCAGAAAGCACCTAAAGCCGATTTCGCTATTGCTACGTACGACCGCAGCTCTATTACGTTTCATAACAAACAAATCCGGCAAGAACGTGTCAATTTCTTCCATCATGCGGCGACCTTGGGAGATATCGGTATCCTGGTATGGTGTGTAGTGGATATTACCAAATGGGCACGCTCCGGTATTAAAATTGGCCGGGCCTTGTCTAAAGCAGCCCGTATGGCGCGTGAAGGTGCGTCCGTGGCAGAACGCGCGACTATGTTGCGCCAATTAAACATTTCTCCCAAAAAATTAAAACGTTTTGTTAATTTCCGGGCGAATGTAAGAGCGAGAGTAACTCCGGCTGTATTATCACAAGCGCCGCAGTTTGCCGCCATACATTCGATCGAATTACCCCATTTCACTCCTAATGTGGGGAAAGTGTTAGCTGATGGTTTAAACTTTAACATTAAGACCGGAGAACTCACTTTAGCCAGTGCACAGACATTGCGGCAACAGGGCCTTTCGTATCAACAAATCCAGGATGCCCGTACCGCGTTAAACACAGCTACTGTGAAAACAAATACAGCTTTTGCGAACTCAGGATTATCCGCTCGCCGTAGCAGTGCCTACAAGAGCTTATTGTTGGAAAATACGGCTACCAGCATGTTTAATACGCCCATCAATCCTACAACGAAAGAGCAAGTGTTAAGCAAAATCCGCTCTTTATCTATTAAAGTGCCTGAGAACATTCAAACATTCCGAACGGCTACCGGAAACTCGGCAACCAGATTTACCGACAAGAAAAAACTTACTCCGTTAATGTGGGCCCAGGGGTTGAGTTTAAGTTCAGCTTCTTCCGGTTTAATCGTACCGTTGGAAAACACGTACGGAGACCAAATTACGGAAACGGATAAAATGTTAATTACATTGGCATTGCCGTATGCTCCGTCTGCGCTATCTGCTTTCATTGCTCCGTTAACTAAAAAATGGGGTGCTGCCAATGTACTAAAAACAGCTTTCGGTTTTTCCACGGCCGGATTAGCTACGGCAGCGGCTTTCGGTTTCCGCGGGAAAGTAGATACAGAGAACTTACCCCCTCTTTGGCCGTTATTAGTATCCGGAACAGCTATCGGTATTTCGTCCGCCTTAAGCCGTGCCAGTTTAAATATTCTGATTGATAATTTAGGCGGCGGCGGAAGTTTGATCAAAAGTATGATGTACAAAAACGTCGGTTCTATAGCATTGTTGGCTCCGCCTGTTTTGTGGAACATGGGCCACAATTTCTGGAACAAAACCATACTCGGCAAAGAAATTAAAGAAACTGACGGGTCTGACTTCTCACTCGCCTTCCCCGTGTTGGGTGCTTTATCTATCGGGGCGTTAACTTGGGTATCCCGTGTAAAAGTTGATTCAAATATTGGTCGTATTGAAGGGTTCCTCCCCTTGGAGAAACTGAATTGGACACGTCCGTTAACTTTGCCCAAAACGGTAACCAAAAACAGTTGGGACCTCGTTAGCGGAATTGCTAAAGAAGGCGCAGGCGCCTGGCGCTTGATGTTAAGCAAAGAAATATGGCCCATGGTTTTGGCAACAACAGCATTTACCGGTTTTGAAGCGGCTACTCTTAACAAGGCCGGAAACCAACTGCTTAAACCTGTTGTCAAAAATGAATTTGGGTTTATTGATAAAGTAGAAGCAAACAACCGCAAGAATTTAACCGCATTGTGCACCACGGTAGGAGTAACCATGTTGCCGCTTCTTACCCGTTGGGGCTCTCCGCGGGTGCTCAAGGCGATGTCTTCCCCGGTAACTCCGGAAGCACAATATCGCCGTATGTTGGCGGCCTCGTACGCTCTTAATATAGGCGGTGGTAGTTTGTTGTACGCCAACGGATTAGGAAATAATTCCTTCTGGGGATGGGTTGGATTTGGTATGTTGGGAGTAGGTACCGCCAACGTAACACAATCCTTTCAGAAATTATCTCAATTGCGCGTTCTGAAGAGTGCCCCCGTTTTGAAGAAAATGGCCGGATTGGATGCCGCAGCCAGGAAAACCATAGGAAAAGAATCCTCCGTAAAAATGATGACGGGATTCTCTACTTCTCAATTAGGTTTAGCGGCTGTGCCGTTTGCGGTAGGTAAATATACGGATCACCTGGTGGCAGATGATGTAATTGCCCAGGATCAAGGACCGCAAAACACCTTATGGATCCCATTAACCTCCATTGGGTTAAGTTTCCTCTTGGCAGCACCTGCTCTCAAAATGGCCCCACATATATACAATATACCTACCGGTACGGTGGCCGCGTCTAAAGCTGTATTTGGCTCTTATCCCAATGCCGTCCGAAATATCGGATCATTCGGGAAAAAGATACAGCAAGGTTGGGGCTTGGGAGCGGAACATAAAGTTTCCCTTCCGCAAGGATTTCAACCGTTACCTGCCATAGGACCGACTCCGACTGTGATGGGATTTGAACACAATACCTACCAGGAAACGCAAACACCCCCTACAGTTTCCGTTTCCAACCCGGTAAAGTAAAAAAACAGTAACCAAAAAGAGCCGCATTAAATGCGGCTCTTTTTTGGAACGATACAACAAAATTGTACACAAAACAAACACGCCTTTAGAGCGTGTTTGTTTTTTTACTTCAAAATTTGACTTATTTATGTCCCTGAACGATATGCCAAACAACCGTCCGGGATATGTTTTGCTTTTTGCAAACTTTCAGTCTTATCTGTTCCAAAGACAAAGACGGATCTTCTTTATGCAACTTTTTCACAAGTGCAATAATCTCCGGGCGCGCAGACCGTGTTTGAATTTTCCTGGACAATGGATGCGCGACAGAGGGCTTAGCTTCTTTGATTCTTCTGCGCCAATGAACCAAAGTTTGCCGTGAAATAGCATACTTCTCAAAAGTAGCTTTCCAACCATTTTTCTCGTAATATTTACAAATGGCTTCTTTTTCACTGAGTGTTCTGATTTTGTATTTCATATTTCTATTGTAATACATTTTTATAATTTAAGCAAGCTTGCAAAAATACCTATCTCCCAATTGGACAATTTGTTGAATAACCGATACAAATTCTGTATACTTTTGTTATACGAACATTGTTTTTACTTCGGAGGAATTATGTTGCAGTTTATAAATAACACTTTAAACCGCAAGGGTTTTACACTTATAGAATTATTAGTTGTTGTACTCATCATTGGTATATTGGCCGCCGTAGCCGTACCGCAATATAAGTCAGCCGTAGACAAAGCCCGCGTGCGGGCTTATATGCCTCTTGTGCGAAGTTTGGTAGATGCGGAAGAAAGGTTCTATCTCGCAAACGGGAGATATGCTAACCTGAACGAACGCGATGCGCTTGATATATCGTTCCCGGCAGCGTGTCAACCTGATCCCACAAATAGCGCGTTGAATTGTGGGAATCACATTTCGTTGAAAATATATACAAACAGTTCCTCTGACTCCACCCCTATTACGCTTGCTATGCTTTATTGTTTCAATGATTCAAGCCCCTGCAGACAAAATAATTACGACGTAATGCTCTTCAAGAGATTTGAAAACCAACCTGAAGGCGGCATATTTTCAGATAGACCGGGGCAGTGGGGATGTGCGTACCGAAATTACGGTTCGTACCAAGAAAAACTTTGTAAAGTCCTAATGAAAGGGATAAACCAATAAATAAGCCCCGGGTTCCTCCGGGCTTCAAGTCCCTACGCGCATAAAGCAGTTTATGCGCTTCCCCACAAAATTTAAAAGCCACGCTTTTGCGTGGCTTCTTAAATTCTACCGGGGAAGGGACTTGAACCCTTAAGCCCGTGCGGGCAATAGTTTTTGAGACTATCCTGTATACCAATTCCAGCACCCCGGCTT
>CACYBL010000008.1 GCA_902772695.1 uncultured Elusimicrobium sp. | reverse complement strand
GGTGTCTGCATAACGGACGGGATATTTATATTCTACTTCCTGACGTGCCACTACGAAGAAAAGCCCCTTTTTCATCAAATCTGGTACGGAATACCCATGTTCTTTCATGTAAAGGGTACGGGCTTCTTCAAAAAATTTTAAGTAATTGCCGTAATATACTACTCCGCCACAATCAGTATCGTGATAAAAAATCGTTTTTTGCATAAATTATTCCTCTCTTTCTGTACAATGTAATAGATAATACAAGCTAGATTTCATATAATAAATTATACTTGATTGCGTTTCTACGCGCATACGGAAGGTAGTATGAATACTGAAGAAATTATCAAACGGCTGAAAAATCCACAACAATACCGCACCACCCAAACGGGGGCTTCTTCAATGCGACAAGACGCATCCGCCACCCGAACCACGCCCGCACCGGTAAATAGGTCAGCTACAAAAACGAATTTGGATCTTATAGTCGCTTGTTCGGTAGTAGTATTATTTTTTATTACTCTTTTGTTTTGGGTTATGTCCAAAAAGCGTGCAGAAAATTTGACAGCGGCGCTGACTCCGGGGCAAATACAGGGCCTTTCATCAGAACAGGCTTTTAATCCGAACTCTATCGTAACGCAGGTGGAAATACGAGAAGGACACGACCGAAACATGGCAGTTAGTAACTTGGGTTCCACGTTGCCCGTTATCAGCCGCTTTAACTATCAAATGTTCACGGAAAAAAATTATGAAATCATTGGCGCCGCTCCTTGGGCATTGACTACTAATTTTGAAGCGAATTTGACTGATCCGGATTTGATACATTATTTGCTTGGTAACCAGGTGATGATTGAAGCTTTTGTAAATCGCTCGGATGTAGCTCCCTTATTAGAGGATCCACAACTGCTGTTGGCTTTTACGGAGGACCATGCTACGTTGTCCGAATTCTTTAATAGTCAAACGGTTAAGGCGGTTTTAGCGGATCCCAAGATGCTACAGGCTGTATCTAATAGTCGTTTTATGTACCGCTTGTTAACCAGTCAATCGGGGCAATACTTTCGCACCCATCCACAAGAAGCTTTAACTGCGATTCGGAATAATCCTTATTTAGAAACGTTGCGCCAAAATCCAAACGTACGAATAGCCATCAAGGAAAATCCATATTTGAAATCGTTTGACGGGATGTTATTTCCCACAACAAACAAGCAGAAACCCGTTGCTTCTGGTACGGCTGCTCGCACTTCAGCAAAGCAGCGTTCTCCACGAAGGGCCAAAAAATAAAAGTGTACAACGCAATTAAAATGTGATATAATTTCTTTGTTGGAAGTTAACCCCTTTTGCGGGCGTGGTTCAATGGTAGAACGCGACCTTGCCAAGGTTGAGACGAGAGTTCGATTCTCTTCGCCCGCTCCATTTAGACCCCTGGGTATACCAGGGGTCTTTTTTGATATTAGGACCAAAGGACCCATTTTTATATGGGCCCAAAGAATATTTCTTTTAGGTCTAATGGCCCTCGTAAAATCTCCCATAACTAATTAATATATAAGCAAGAGGGGGAGCATATGAAAAAATTTTTCTTTCTTTTGTTAGTTATGATGCTAATAGTAACCGTGCAGGGGGTAGCCGCCCCGAACGCAGCTGTTGCCGGGAGCCGCCGAGTTGAAATTATGCGACGGTACGTGCAAAAGATGCCATCCGCCCAAGCGCTTTTCCTAGCCGCGCAGGAAGGGAATGTGGAAGCCATTGGAACGCTCACGCGGGCAGATTTCCTGCAAGCGACAGATAAATTTGGTAATAACTGTTTCCATTTAGCTAAAAATGCCGATACCGTGCAAGCATTAGCTGCTGCAGTTCGCCGATTGGAAAAAGATCCAACCGCAGTAATTAATCACTTGCGTAATCAACGCAATAATATGGGAGAAACTCCTTTAATGTATCACGTTAATTATGGCAAGGCTGATGCTTTCCGCCTCCTCTATGAAGGAACCGAATTGGCTGCGGCGGTACGCGAAGTAAGCCGGGTGGACAAAGGGGGGGCCCTTAAACATTCTGCCGATATTAAGAAAGGGGTTGCTTTAGCTATCAGTCGGGATAACAGCGGTCGCACCGTTGCCCAGGCCGCTTTAGCCAACATTGATAAACCAGGGATGCAATCTATCGTAAATTTCTTTGAACGCACCGCACCGTATTTGTTGTAAGCAGGACCTCCTACAGTAGAAACCCCCGGTATAAAACCCGGGGGTTTTCAAATAAATAACGATTTAGCGCAAAAATTTGATGGAACTGGGCAGTATTACATCTTCCATAACGTCCAGAGCATATGAATCTGTCATGCCGGCTACAAAATCAGCGATAATCTCATCCAATTTTGTTTCATCTTGGCCATATACTTTGTGCATAGACTTTATATAGTTAGCAAAATTATGGGCGGTTTGTTTTCCTTCTTTTTCGTAGGCGGAATAGTTGAATTTGTATTGTTTAAAGATTCGGTGAAAATAATCAAATAAATCAGCGATACAACGAATAATAGTTTCTTTGCGTTGGCGCATTTGTGCGTTATCGTAGATGCGTTCGTAATTAAAGCGGCGTAATTGAGATAATAGCTCGAATTTTTCGTCGGAAAAGCCGATACAGTCACGATCTTTGGAATGATTGATTAAGTCTAGCGTGAGTGTGTTGATAATTTCGCCGTTTCGTTCGCCGAGTTCCTGGCGTACTTCTTGCGGGATATCATCGGCGGTAATAAGATCCGCCTTGATAGCGTCTTCAATATCACGGCCCAAATAGGCGATTTTATCTGATAGACGTACGATACATCCCTCATATGTGGAGGGCATTTGATTGCGGCCGGTAATTTTTTCCAGATCGTTTGGAGTTTGGGATGGACGGAGCGCATTGTTGGCAAAATCTTCTCCGCAGTGGCATATAATTCCGTCTTTTACGGCAAAAGTTAAATTCAATCCTTCGCCGTAATTGGCTAAATGTTCTACTACCCTGTAGCTATTTAATTCATGTAGAAATCGTTTTGGGGCGATACAGGCATTGATAGCGCGTTCTCCTTCATGTCCAAAAGGCGCGTGCCCGATATCATGCCCCAGGCCGATAGCATATGCCATATCTTCACTCAAGCTCCAACGATTGCTTTTGTTAAGCCCGCGGCAAATAGTGGCGGCAATGGTGGCCACGTGTAAAACATGTTCAATCCGGGTGCAAATATGATCGTTATCCGGAGCGAAGAAAACTTGAGTCTTATGTTTTAGACGCCGGAACGGTAATGAATGGATAATTTTTGTTTGATCACGAAAATATTCATCCCGCAAATCAGGTTTATGCGGGTGGGTACGGCGCAAGTAGATTTCATCGCCAAACGGATTTTTAATCATAAAATTATGATACCATAATATAAGAAGGTACTGCCATAAATAGGGAGTTTATATGATAAAAGCTGTCTACGCAGGAAGTTTTGATCCCGTAACAAACGGGCACCTGGATATCATTATTCGTGCGGCCAAATTGTTTGGCGCATTAACGGTGTTGGTAATGAGAAATGGAGATAAGCAACCGATCTTTTCATTGTCCGAACGGGTTACAATGTTACAAAATTGCGTGCGGGATATACCAGGCGTACACGTGGAACAGGCAGAGGGCCTTTTGGCAGATTACGCACGTAAGAATGGCGTAAAGGTATTGGTGCGGGGGCTTCGCGGAGCGTGCGATGTCGAACCGGAATTTACAGGAGCTTATTACAACAAACAATTTTTCCCCGGGTTGGAGACCGTTTTTTTGGCGGCGGATCCTTCGTTAATACACATTAGCTCTTCGGCAATAAAAGAGGCGGTGCGTCTTGGAGGAGATGTCTCGACCCTATTACCGCAGCAAGTAGCAGTAGCGTTAAAGAACAAATTTCGGAAATGATGCTTTTTTAGACGTGTTGGTAAACAGCGGGGGAACCCGCTGTTTTTTTGTTAGAAAAATAAGATTGTTGACATGTTTGTTTTATGGTATAATAAATACGGAGCTAAAAAAGGAGTTGTTGTATGTACTGCAGTCGTTACAAGCGAATATGCACGTGCACGCCCAGGCCATCTTACAATCGGCTTGCAGGGGCGGGAATAGTATATCCTTTTTTCTCATCTGTTTTATCCTTTCTGCAACAAAGCTGTAACCAAATGTGCCTATTTCAAAATAGGGCCAAAAGACAAAGAAATATAGGTCTTTTGGCCCTATTCTTTTGCCTATTTAATTGCGATAATCTAAGTGAGGAGCGCGTATGAGAGCGTTGTTATCTGTTGTCCTAAGTATTTGTTTATTAGTTAGCAGTATGTCCCCTGCCTTTGCTCAATTTAAACCAGGTGCGATACGCCCTGCCGCACACGCTCTTGCCGCATCCCCCTCATTACCACCCTCGCGTTCTCTTGCCATTACCAGACAGGTTAATCATCAAGTATTACAGGCATATCTTTCTCGTTTTACAACGATTATGACACTGCCGGATACTCATCCGCATAAAATTGCTTTTTTCCATCATGATGTCATAACTTGGGCTGCCACAGATCCGAAAGCCGCCGAACAGTCTTTGTATGCGGTTAACTTTTATCGGGAAAATTTAATGAAGCATATAACTTTATTAAAAGATATCCCTTCTCAACCGCTTTCTTCTTTCTTACAGAATACTTCCCAAGAAACATTGGACGGCTATTTACGAACGGTATCTTCGGCGGGGGCCTTGGCGATGTTAGGGTCTGCGCAAGATGCCATGTTATTAATTTCTTTTTGTAAATCAGCCGAAAAAGGACCGTTGAAAGAAATTGCACAGATAATTACGGCTCGTGGGTTATTACGTTTTGAAGCGTATGAAATCTTTGATAAATGGGTGCGCACGATCACCCCTCAAGGAGAGTTTTGGTCGGAATTAGAACAATATGTGCAGGAAAAAAACATTCCTGTTTCGTTTTCTGCGTTGCCGGGGGAAAATGTTGTTCAAACGCAAGAGGCAGCTAAGTGGTTGGAGGGAGGCTGCCGGATTAACCGTTTGAACGCGTATCCTTCCCGCGCGGCAACCGAACGATGGCTTTCTTTTGGGAAAAAAGAACCTGCCCAATCAGCCGCGCCGGTGTTGTCAGAAACGCCAGGGAATCTTACGCTAGCTCAAAAACCGAATCTTTCAATTCCCTTGGGCGGAACCCAAGAACTTTTTTTAGAAGGGTTGCCTGCCTTTCCTACAGCGGGTTTTTCCCATCATCCCGGGTTTTTAGGGAGAGATAGAGTAATCCCCGTGCCTGTTTCTGCCAGAATCCCCGGGGAGAACCTTTTTGCTGCAATTCAAGAGGGTTTGGAAGTCCCTATGAGTTTGCGGGTATGGTGGGCTCGTCGTTTTGGGCACAGACGACTAACCCGGAATCAAAAAGAGCCGGCAGGATTGCATGACCGTAACGTTATAACGGATTATGTGCAAGTAGAAGTTCCGTCTGACGTGGAATCGGGAGCCGGAGTAACCGAAGCGGAGACAATAGAAGTGCCTGTTACAGAAAGCGGATTTAAATTTACCGTGGAACGTAAAGGAGAGGAAACGATTTTATCTAACGTAAATGTAGAGATGGATCCCTTTTTTAAGAGTGACCAATACAATCGATTAACGTTGGATGAGGTTGGGATTTTCCAACTGCGTAATCTCACCCGGAAGCCGGAAGTGCTGGACCATCTATATTTTGAATTATCTAATCAGCAGGGTGAACTCTGGCGGTTGTTGCAGCAAAATCCCGGCATAGAGATGACCCGTCCGCTACGTATTAAGTTTGAACGAGTCCCCGGACAAAGGAAGAAAGTAATTCAACTCCCGATAGAGTTAGGGGAAAATGTGCAAGGGACTCCGGCAGTGGCTTTGATAGATGCCAAATTGTTACCTAAGGATGTTTCTCCGGCCGTGGGTAATTTACGTGTGTATGCGGATGGATCGATTTACTATGAACAGTTTGCTAAAGCTCCGGTGGAATTAAAAAATTATTATATCCGTTTGCCTAAAGGGGACAGTAAATATTGGGCTCCTATGATGCAAGCTTGCCCTACATGCAATTTTACGCTTAGAGTACGGCCTACCACCAACAAGATGACCTTGTTGGCTATGCAACTTTCCATGAATATGTTGGGAATGGGAAAAACCATTTCTCCGGAATTAAAAAGCCGCTCCTCTATGAGTGAAAGCGGTGCCAGTACGCTTATGTTTGCTATTAATAATATTACCCCGGTTTTGATGGGTTTTCTGCGTCCTGTCTTAGAAAAACACGGAGAAGCAAAAATCTTGCGTATCGGTAGTTATTTCTTTGTAGGAGGGGGGGCGACGGCCTTGGCTTCCGGGTTGTATGGGGGGCTGGGAAGCGGTGCTTTTTCTCCGATACAGATGGCTGGCTTTTTAACTTCTACCGTAGCTATTGCAATAGGTACTAATATTACCCGTTTGGGGCAGAATTTAGCTATAGGGGCCAATTTAGGGGTAGTAAAAGATTCCAAAAGACAAGAAAGTCAACAGGCAAGTGCTAAATCCAATACACCAAAAGAGGAAAAAGCAGCGACCCCAACGCCCAAAAAAACATCTTATGATTGGAGATACTTAACCAGCCGGACGAAGGATGTTTTTACGAAGAAACCGGACAAATCAGCAGATGCTACTCCTTGGTTTCAGGTAGCGCAGATGTTTAAAAATTTGGGGACGTTGGCTTTCTTGGCATTTCCGTGGCTTGCCAATATTACTGCAAAAGCATTGTTTAAGGTGGATTTGGGGTTGGATTTTTCAGCCAGTTATGTCCCTTACTCCATTTTGGCAGCGTGGACTGCCTATCGGCTAAGCCGGACTTCTTTCAAAGATGCCATCCCTACCAATAGGGTTTCTCTGGAAAACAATTTTCTTGAAGCTGTTGCAAAGGGCGGTGCGAGCTTACGCTCGTTATCATCGGAAGAATTAGTTGCGGGTAGTAAACAGGTTGTAGACGTAGCCAAAAAAATTAACAAATCGTTAGATCCCTTGGCTAAAGCAACTGTACGCCACGACAAAAAACTAAAATTGAAACCGGTTGTACGTCAATTAGAAGAAAGAGCTATTGCCCAATTACGCGAGGAACTGTCAAAACACGCAATGCCGGCCGAAGATATAGACAAGGCAACCTCAGCGTTGCAAGATGCTTTTAATTCTTTGGATCATCGAGATGTTAAAATGCGTCAAGTCTTGCGGGTACATGGCGTAGCGTCGGCAGCTTCTGCTATGGTGTTGGCCACGGTGCATGAACTGACTGTTTCCAACGGTTTTGCCTTTGCTATGCGAAAACTGATTGCCGATGGACCTGCTTCTAATGCTCTTACGGCGCTTGCTTTGTACGGAGCTATGTCGGTGGGGCGTTTATTGGGTAATGGATTGAGCCGGCGTATCAGCCCCGGTAGTTTGTATACTATCTCATCCGCGCTTTCTCTGGGAGGAACGGCTACTATGATCGCCGCCGGGGGAAACCTGGGGACGTTAGTGACTGGAGCTGTAATAGCAAGCTTGGGAGTGGGCAACTTCTTCTCTCAAATGTTCACCCACATGGTAAGCCTTAAACCCGAATACAAACGGGAAATTTCGTTTATCATCAATTACACCATGCCGGCGGCTGCCGTTCTCTCTATGCCTATGCGTGATTTGGTGAGCTTGACCGGATTTGGCGGGATGGACTTGGTGGTAGCAGGGGGAGCCTTGGTGGCAAGTTTGATCTTATCTAAGGGAATGTTTGCCGGATCCGGCTTATTGAAGGCCGTTCGAAATGAAATTCGTGCAATCGGTAGCCAAATTAAACAATTTGGACAGAAGAAAGGCAACCCGCCTTCTCCGACTTCCGGCCTGGATGAAGCGGCAACTGCACAATAATGTTTTTATACAATAAATAACCCCCGATGTGTGTCGGGGGTTATTTTATAGAAAAAGATAGTATTACGTATTAAATAAGCGACGTAACAATCGGTCGTAATGCGGAGTCGGAATAAAAATCCCCGGTGCGTTGATACGTCCCCCTTTAGGGCCGTGATAATCAGATCCTCCTGTACAAAGCAAAGCGTATTTGCGCGCCAGTTCCAATAAAGTTTGTTTCACGGTATAAGTGTGTGCCGGATAGAATACCTCTATCCCATCTAATCCGGCTTCTACCCAAGCCGGAAAATTCCATACGCTAGACGAAATCCCCGGGTGGGCAATTACTGCCAAGCCGCCGGCTTGTTTAATTTGGCGGATAGCTTCTAACGCACTGACGCCAACGGAAGGTTCGTATCCGGGACAACCGGGAAGCAAATACTTGCGAAATCCTTCTTGCCTGGAGGGGACCAGTCCTTTGGCCTTCAAAGCATCTGCTACGTGTGCCCTGGAAACAGTATTTGGGGCTCGTTGAAAAACATCCTGAGGCGTAATATCCACACCGCTTTGTTGTAATCTGGTAACGATACGGCAAATACGGTCCCGGCGGCATTGACGGTTTTGGGCCAGAAAAGCTTGAAACTGCGTGTTTTGCAGATCTATGTTGTACCCGGTAAAGTGTAAGTGATCATGTTCGCGTGTACTAATTTCCACGCCGGTAGTAAAGGGGAGGCCAAATTCTTTGCATACTGTTTGCGCCCGGGTTACGCCATCGGTAGTGTCGTGGTCGGTCTGTGCGAAAATCTTGACTCCCGCTTTCAGAGCAGCCCGAACCACTTCTTCGGGTGAAGAAGTGCCGTCCGAAAAGTCGGAATGAGTATGCAAATCTATTTTGGGCATGTTTTACACCCGTTCAACAGCAGTAACTCCCGGAACCATCTCTTTTAATTTTCGTTCTACTACAGCTTGTAATGTGAGTTGGGCGTGTGGACAGCCACCGCAACGGCCTTGCAATCCTACGGTTACGATACCGGTCTTTTCATCCACCCCTATCAGTTGGATGTCTCCGCCATCTGCTTGTAAAATCGGACGAATTTCATTGATAACTTTTTCTACTTGTTCCTTCATATTCAGAACTCCCTTGAAACGATTTTCTCTCATTATATCTTTTTTGGATGTATCAGCCAAACTTGCTTGCCGATAATATATTGACGCATGGGTAAAAATATTTGCTATACTTATAAGGTAGAAAACTTTTCTAGTAAGAGGAGACAAGTTTTATGAAGAAATTAATTTCATTGATCGCTTTGTTTGCTTTTGCAGTCGTGCCTGCAATGGCTCAGAAATATGCCAGCGTTAACGCTAAAAGAGCCAATATTCGCACATGCGCCGGAACGAACTGCGCGATAAAATTTTATACTTGGCGCTATACTCCGGTTATTATGTTGCAGACCAACGAAGATAAAAGTTGGGTGTTGGTAAAAGATTTTGAAGGGTACAACGGTTGGATATCAGCCGATTTATTAAGTGCTGCGGGTGGAATGTCTGCCAAGGTGGATTTGAACGTCCGCCAATCACCCTCTGCCAATGCCAACATTGTTTGCACGGTAGAAAAAGGGTATCCGTTTAAATATTTAGCTCGCAAAGGCAATTGGATTCAAGTTGTGGATGAACCCCTTAAAGCCAAAGACGGAAAATGTAAGGGATGGGTGTATAACGCCAATTTATGGGGATTTTTTAAGCAATAACTTCCCCCCGTCCTATTTTTGAGAGGCCCTGATGGGGCCTTTCTTTGTCTAGGACCAAAAGACCCCTTGTCAAAAGGGTATTAAAAGATTAGAATAAGTATATGAAGAAATTATTATTGGCCCTGGTGGTGTTTAGTGTGCTTACCTGTGGGTATGCCTGGCATCGCTCGGTGCAAGAGGGACGTTTTAATATCTCAGGTACGGTTGTTGTGCCGGAGCGGTTGGCTGCGTTGGCACAAGCCGATAACAATGCCTGTGCTATTATTGTTAAGAACGAAGCAGATGTGCCGGTAGCTATCAAGCGGGTGGTGGATCCTAAATTCCCGCTTTCCTTTACTATGGGAGAAGAAGACCTGTTGACGGAAAGTGTGGACGGAATGCTCAAACTAGAGGTACAAATCAACAATCACGGGCAGTTGGGATTTATTAAGCAAGGCGACATTTTTGGCGCCAGCCAGGAAATTAAGCCAACGGCTAAAGATATTATTGTGCAAGCGGATAAGACGTTGGGGCGCGTACAATTGGCGCGCAATGTAAAAGGTAACTTTTTCCGTACAGCGGCCCGTTAAATTTTTATTAGGATTAAAACCCGGAAAGAACTTTTCTTTCCGGGTTTTTTAGGGGTTAAAAATCACTTGACGAACCAGCCCTATATAAAGCACAATACAAGAAAGGCGTAGGGAGATAAATTAATATGAAAAGAAGTATGTTGTTCTTGGCCACTTTGGTTTTGGTTTCCGCCGCGTATGCACAGACAAATGCGCCTTCCTTTAGTCAAGAACAAGTCCTGGATATTTTCGAACGTTTCAATCCTTCCGTGTTGCAAAAAGCAGAAAAAGATCCTACTTATCGGGCCGCATTAGATTATTTTCTCGCATCTTATTCTGCCAGCCAAAGGCCAGTAGATCGTTATGAATTAATTGGGGTAGCTCGCAATTTTGACAATTCACTGCGTTTGCGGGAATTAACGGATATGTACCAACAGGTGTGGTTGTCGGCCAAAGTGTCCGGGGCTAGCACAGCTGTTTCCAAAGAAAACTTCACTCGGGATGTTACAGGAGTGATGCAGAATATCTGGGCTGTTACAGTACAATTAAGACAGTATCAACTGGAGCAGGATCGTGCGCTTTTGAAACAAATAGCTCAAGACGAAAAACTGTCAGTACAAGAGCGGCGAGAGGCAATCCATGCTGTTGAGGACGAAATCAAACACTTAAAAGCGGAGATAAAAGCCTTTAAGAACAATCCTGGCAAACATGTAGTATCTGCTGCCGAAGATTATGTGTCCCAAGTAGAACGAGAACTTCAAGAACGTGATTTTTCCGTTAAGCATCATGTTGCCCAACAGCACGAACAGGCTGCCCGTCAATCCTCCAATTTGCAGATTAAAACCAATCATAAAAAACCGGTAGCTAAATAACCGGGGTGCTCCCTAGAGGGGAGTGTTCTGCCGTTTTATACCATTTTTAAGAGGAATTATTTCATGATTAGAACAGTAATAGATAAAATTTTCGGAACTAAAAGCGAGCGTGACTTAAAAAAGATTCAGCATTATGTGGATGAAGCCAACCGATTTACCGCCAAATTTGAAAAATTAACAGACGATGAATTGAAAGCCAAAACGCAAGAATTCAAAAATCGGTTACAAGAAGGGGAAACCCTGGACGATTTGCTCCCGGAAGCTTTTGCCGTTGTGCGGCTGGCTGCCCACCGGGTTATCGGCTTGCGTCCGTATGATGTGCAGTTTTTAGGTGGTATTGTGCTGCACCAGGGCAAAATCGCAGAAATGCGTACCGGGGAAGGAAAAACGCTAGTAGCTGTACTTCCTTCTTATTTGAACGGATTAACAGGGAAAGGAGTCCACGTAGTTACAGTGAACGACTACCTGGCCCGCCGCGACCGTGAATGGATGGGGCCTATCCATGAGTTTTTGGGACTTACCGTGGGATATATTAACCACGATATGGATAATGATGAACGCCGTGAAATGTATGCCAAGGATATTACTTATGTTACCAATAATGAGTTGGGATTTGATTATTTGCGTGACAATATGGTTATTTCTCGGCAAGATCGTGTCCTTCGGCCTCTGAATTATTGTATTGTTGACGAAGTAGATTCTATTCTAATTGATGAAGCTCGCACTCCGTTAATTATTTCCGGCCCATCTGAACAAAGCACCGATAAATACTATATCGTGAACAGATTAATCCCTTCGTTAAAGGTCCGGCTGATTACAGAAAATGATGAAGTGAAAGCTAAATATGAAGGAACTAATTTGGATGAAGGTTATGATGCAATTATTGACGAAAAAGCCCATACTGCTAATTTGACGGATACAGGGATTGCCAAGGCAGAGAAGTTTTTAAATGTACCCAACCTTTACAATGATGTGGAGTCTGAATGGGTACACCATATCAATCAGGCTTTACGCGCGCATTATCTATATAAAGTGGATGAAGCATACGTAATTAAAAACGGAGAAGTCGTTATTATTGACGAATTTACCGGGCGTGAGATGCCCGGTCGCCGTTGGAGCGATGGACTTCACCAAGCGGTGGAAGCCAAAGAGGGATTACAAATTAAAGAGGAAAACCAGACTTTGGCAACCATTACCTTCCAGAACTTTTTCAAATTGTATAAGAAGTTATCAGGTATGACGGGAACGGCCATGACGGAAGCCAATGAATTCTGGCAGATTTATAAATTGGATGTGGTGGAAATTCGCCCTAATCGGCCGTCCAAACGGGTGGACTATCCGGATTTGGTCTATTTGACCGAACGCGAAAAATTCAAAGCCATTGCGGATGAAGTAGAAGAATTATGGAAACAAGGTGCTCCGGTATTAGTAGGGACTCGTTCCATTGAAAAATCGGAAAAATTGAGCCATATGCTTCATGCCCGTGGCATTCCGCATAAAGTATTGAACGCAAAATATCACGAAATGGAAGCTCAAATTATTAGCCAGGCCGGGCGGAAAGGAGCCGTGACGGTAGCCACTAATATGGCAGGTCGTGGTACCGATATTGTATTGGGAGGCAATCCGGCAGATGAGCAGGAGCAGGCGCAAGTGGTAAAGCTAGGCGGATTGCATGTGCTAGGCAGTGAACGCCATGAATCACGCCGCATTGATAATCAGTTGCGCGGTCGCTGTGCGCGCCAAGGGGACCCGGGTTCTTCCCGTTTCTACATTTCGTTGGAAGACGAGCTAATGCGTTTGTTTGCCAATACGGCCAAAATTTCTGCCATTTTGAGCCATATGGGAATGAAAGAGGGAGAAGCTATTGAATCCCGTTTAATGACGCGCCAAATAGAAAGTGCTCAGCGAATGGTAGAAGGGAGAAACTTTGATATCCGTAAACAGTTGTTGGATTACGATAAAGTAATGAATCAGCAACGCACGGCTATTTATGGGTTGCGTAATGCCATTTTGGACGGGGAAAATATGTCTGATCGTTCCAAACAGATGATGTTAGAAATTGCGGACGAATTAGTAGAACAATATTACTTTCCCACTCACCCACAACGCAGCGATTTTGAAACACTCAATGTAAATCTACGCAATTTCTTCCCATTAGAGTTTGCGTATACATCTGAAAATGTGGGCCGCAAAACACATGATGAACTGGTGGATGATATTATGCGCAAAGTGGAACAATTGTATCAAGCCCGTTCTGATTATTTTGCGGAACAAGGTATTAACTTTTCCGAAATTGAACGGATGTTAATGTTACAACTTTTAGATACGGCTTGGAAGCAAAACTTGTATGAGTTGGACCAATTGCGCAATAATGTCAGTTTACGTGGATATGCGCAAAAAGATCCGCTGATTGAATATCAGAAAGAGTCATACAAATTATATGCAGCTATGCTAAATCGTGTGCGTGATTTGATGGTAAGTTATATCTTCCGGTTGCAGTTACCGCCTCGTCGTACACCGGCACAGCGAGCCCAGGAAGAAGCGGCTGCTAAAAATCCAAAAGGGGAAAAGCCGGTATCTAAAAATATCGGACGTAATGATCCTTGTCCGTGCGGTAGCGGAAAAAAATATAAAAAATGTTGCGGAGCAAACTTATGAGATCAAATCTAAAAGAATTCTTTTTCCTGATTTGTGCCGGTTTAATTTTAGCATCTTTACCGTTGTTTTGGGCGAACCAACATCCTATAGAAGTTTCTCTCCCGCAAGTTAGCCAAGCTGATGTGGAAGCCCAGAAAGAGAGACAGCAGAAAGAAGCCGTGGCCGCGGCCGCGCGGGATAGAGTGCGCCGGGTGGCTGCTTGTGAAGCAGATGAGGATTGTATTATTGTGGATAAAGATCCGTGCGGGTGTTTGATTGGGCCTCAAGGAGTGACCGCTATCAATGCGTTGCATACGTTGGAGTTCAATAAAATGCAGTCTCAGGTTATTGCTAAGACCTGCCCGGATACCGAACCTAGTACGGAAAAAGAATGCAGCGAAACAGCCCAAGCCGTATGTTCAAATGGGTTTTGTAAGATTGTATATTAACGGATAAAATATGTCTTTTGGCACGCGTAAAATTTTTTATGCCCCGCAATACATCCGCCGTTTTCGTAAGCCGCTAGCGCATCCGCAGGACTTTCCTTTAGGACGGATCGTCCTGCTTGTTTTATGTTCTTTGTCTACGGCTTGGCTCGTCTTCTTGAGTTATCCCAAAAGCGCACATGCAGGTTTGGCATGGTTGGCGTGGGTCCCTTTTATTTGGGGAGTACTTAAAATCCGGCACTTTTGGTCAGCTTTTTTTTATGGGTGGATTACCGCATTTTTATTTCATGCCGGATTATTTTATTGGATTTATTATACCTGCCTTCACGGCGGGGGATTGTCTGTTGTGTTGTCTGCGGTAGCCTGGTTGGGATTGTGCGCCGTTCTTTCATTGCAATACGCCTTGTTGGGCGGTAGTTATTATTTCCTTCAAAAAACCGGATTTTTATTCCCTTTGTTAGCCGCGTGCGGGTTTGTGGTGTTAGAATGGTTGCACCAGTTAGTTGCTTTTTATGGATTGGGATTCCCGTGGTTAATGTGGGGGTACACGCAATGGAATATTCCACAAACGATACAATTAGCTTCTTACGTCGGAGTGTATGGAGTCAGCTTTGTATTGATTTTGACCAGCGCACTGATCGGTTGGGCATTATCTCGGGCCCGTTTTAGGTATATAGTGAGTTGTGGATTATTGGCCTCTGCAAGTTGGTTGGGGTTATGTTGGTGGGGTGATAATCGGTTAGCTGCGCAAGAGTGGTCATCCTCATCCGCAAAATCCTTGCAAGCCGCTATTGTACAACCCAATATAGACCAATATAAAAAGTGGAATGCTGCTTTTGAGCAAGAAATTGTTGATACAATCAGTCAATTCGGTGATGAGTTGGAAAATCAAGCAGTTTCACTTGCTGTTTGGCCGGAAAGTGTTACCCCGGGAGATTTGTCGGAAGAGCGATATTTTGACTTATTGCAAGATGTTGCTGTCCGTTCCGGGGCCTACCAAGTAATAGGTTCTTCTGTCTTGCAAGAAAACCGCCAATATGTGGGGGCCTATTTAATGGCTCCATTTGCTCAAAGTTTACAAGTGTATAAGAAAGTAAAGTTAGTTCCATTTGGGGAATATATCCCTTTGGAGAAATGGGTTCGGCGTCTTTTCCCGCAGGTGGCTATTTTGGGAGAGTTGGGGGCCTTTACTCCGGGAGAGCGTAGTCAAAAACTTTTGCAGATGGGAAATATATTGTTGGGTAGTACTATTTGTTATGAATCTATTTTCCCGCAATTATGGAGGGCTCAAGCCAAGCAGGGGGCGCAGTTATTTGTTAATCTTACCAATGATGCTTGGTTTTTTGATACAGCAGCCCCGCACCAGCATCTAGCGGCCAATGTGCTACGGGCCGTAGAAACCGGTCGTCCTGTGCTTCGCGCAGCCAATACCGGGATCAGCGCATCAATTTCTTCTGTAGGCCGTATTGAACAACGGTCGGGTTTGTTTACTCGTACTTGGTTGCAAGCGCAAGTTCCGTTGCAATCAGCAACAACCCCCAATTTTTATGTGCTTCATGGAGATTGGTTTATGTGGGTTTGTGCGGTGTTTTTCTTTACAGCTTTAATTTTTTCAATGGTTTTTATGTATGAATAATATTGAATTTAAAGATGTGGAACAAAAAGTAGATGAGTTATCTGCTCGTGTGTCTAAAATAGAGACAATTGATGATGTCTCTGGCAAACAAAAAGAATTGGCTGAGTTAGAAAAAATATCAGCAGATCCCGCTTTCTGGAATGACACCCATAAAGCGAAAGAAGTCAGCCGTCAGATTGATTTATTGAAAAGAGCCATAGAAACTTTCAGTTCGTTACATAAAAAAACGGAAGATGCCCGGGCATTGTTTGAATTATGTAAAGAAATGCAAGATGAAAACGAACTGAGTGCGTTGGCAGTTTCCTTACAAGAAATCGAAAAACAAGTGGCCCAAAAAGAGGGCGAGATTCGTTTATCTGAACCGAACGATAAATTAAATGCCATTTTAACCATTCACGCCGGAGCCGGCGGAACGGAATCTTGTGATTGGGCACAGATGTTAGTGCGTATGTATACCCGTTGGGCAGAACAACATGGATTTAAATTTTCTGTTTTGGATGCTCAACCCGGTGAAGAAGCCGGTATTAAAACTTTAAGTGCTATGGTGGAAGGCCCGTTTGCCTACGGATATTTAAAGGGAGAAAATGGGGTGCACCGGTTAGTGAGAGTTTCCCCTTTTGACGCCAATGCACGGCGGCATACTTCGTTTGCCTCTTGCGATGTGCTGCCGGATATTGATGAAGATATTAACATTGATATCCCGGAAAAAGATATTCAGTTAGAGACTTCCCGCGCAGGCGGACATGGCGGACAAAATGTGAATAAAGTAGAGTCTGCCGTTCGTTTATTACACATCCCTACCGGCATAGTGGTTTCTTGTCGTATTGAACGTAGCCAATTGCAAAATCGTCAGACGGCTATGAAAATGCTTAAAGCTAAGCTCTATGAGTTGGAAATGGATAAGAAACGTAGCGAAGCCGAGAAACGATATGGGCAAAAAGGCGAAATCGCTTGGGGACATCAAATCCGGTCGTATGTATTTATGCCTTATCAACTTGTGAAAGATTTAAGAAGTGGGTATGAGACTTCGCAGATTACTGCTGTGATGGACGGCGATTTAGACCCGTTTATTTTAGCCTATCTTAATTACGAAGCCGAACATAAAAAATAATGTCCACCGGTCTATATATTCATATTCCGTTTTGTAAGAGGAAATGTAATTATTGCGATTTCGCTTCATTTGCCGGACAGGAGTTTTTGATAGATGATTATCTTACGGCTTTAAAAAAAGAAGCAGCCCTCCTGCCTGTGCATTTTTATCACACGTTGTATGTCGGTGGAGGCACACCCAGTTTGCTCTCCGTGCGGCAACTTGAACAACTCTTTCTGATAATAACAACACTGTCTCCTTCGGTGTCTTCCTTTGCTGAAAGTACTTTTGAGGCTAATCCGGAAAGCCTGACAAAAGAAAAGATCTCGCTTTTGCAACACGCCGGATTTAATCGGTTCAGTGTGGGGCTACAAAGTTTTGATGAGGATGAACTCCGACGTCTGGGGCGCGTGCATACTGCTGATGATTTCTTACGGGCGTTTGAATCCTTGCGTTGTAGTGGCGTCAAGAATATAAACGTGGATTTGATTGCCGGATTACCCGGTCAAACCTTGAATAAATTTTTGCGGAATTTAGAAAAACTATTGGCACTGCGTCCGGAACATATTTCTGTTTATGGTTTGCAAATTGAAGAGGGAACGGCTTTCTTTGCCCAAGGATTGGTATGTGATCAACCTTTGATGCGTACCATGTTGGAGGAAACTCGGGTACGTTTAGTTGCAAACGGATATCATCATTACGAGATTTCAAATTTTGCCCAACCGGGGTATGAATCCAAACACAATATCCACTATTGGCAGTATGGGGAATATGTTGGATTAGGTAGCGCCGCTGCCTCTTTTTTGGGCGGAATTCGTAGCCAAAATGTACCGGATGTGCGGGAATATATTCATCGGGTAAGTGCAGGGAAAAGTGCAGTTGTTTTCTCCGAACAGCTTACCGGGAAAGCTTTGGAAGGAGAAAAATTAATGGTGGGATTGCGCCAACTGGATGGAATAGAATTAACAGCCACCCAATGGGATTTTTTTGGGCCGGAGATAGAAAAACATATTCAAAATGGACTTCTCTTACAAGAAAATAAAAAAGTAAAATTGAGTGAAGAGGGGCTCTTTTTAGCTAATGAAGTGTTTTATAGTTTTGTTGCTCCGTTTGATGAAAAATGAAATTAACACCTATTCAAACTGATTTATTTGTCCCTAGGGCTGATTTGCCCGATTTTATCGCACGTCATCTTCCCCATGTGGCAGACAATACTGTTCTTGCTGTGGCTTCCAAACTGTTTGCATTATGGAAGGGGGAGATCGTGGAAGATTTATCCCGGAAAGAAAAGTTAATTAAGCAACAGAGCGATTGGGCCCTTCAAACACCTCTGGCTTGGTTAACAGTAAAAGATGATATGGTTATGACCAATGCCGGCATTGATGAATCTAATGCAGATGGCAAATTGTTGCTTTTGCCGCAGAATTGTTATAGCATAGCGGGCGAGTTGCGTCGTGCTTTATTGAAAATTTGGAAGATAAAAAATCTAGGGATAGTTGTAACTGACAGCATGATTTTGCCGTTTCGGGCAGGTGTAATTGCGGGAGCGGTAGCTTATGCCGGATTTAAGGGAGTGCAGGATTTGCGTGGAGAAGAGGATTTGTTTGGACGAAAATTACAAGTCACGTTAGTCAATGTGGCCGATTCATTGGCAACGGCAGCAGCTTTCTGTATGGGAGAAGGCGCCGAACGGCAACCTTTATGTATAATAGAGAGTGCCAGAGTCGAATTTGTGGACGAAGTACCCGCAAAAGAAATAAAATATAGCGTAGCAAACGATTTGTATTCCCCGCTGTTTCGTGCGGTTGGATATATGACGAAAGGAGAAAAAAATGATTAAAAATATGTTGAGCGAATTTAAAAAATTCGTAATGCGTGGAAATGTGTTGGATATGGCTGTTGGTATCATCATTGGCGGTGCTTTTACGAAAATCGTCAATTCCATGGTAGCAGATGTTATGATGCCGCCTTTAGGGCTTTTGATTGGTAAAGTAGACTTTAGCAACTGGTTTGTGGTAATTAAACAAGGTACCACCGCCGGCCCGTACACTACTATTGCTGATGCACAAGCAGCCGGTGCGACGACCATGAATTTGGGGATATTCCTCAATGCGATTATTAGTTTTATTATTGTGGCATTTTGTATCTTTTTGTTGATTAAAGCAATTAACAAATTGAACTCTCCAAAAGAACAAGCTCCTATTCAGATAACGACTAAAAAATGTCCCTATTGCTGCAGCGATATCCCTATGGAAGCTACTCGCTGTCCGCATTGTACTTCTGAAATTAAGTAGGTGCTTTTTCAGCTTTTTTACGCGGAACAGTTTTTACTGTTCCGCGTATTTTATGGGAGCCCTCTTGTCGGTGAAAAATTATCTTGTTATAATAGTTTATGTTTAAATTTTTTTTGGGTTGCTTTTTAGTATTAACCGGTTTAAACTCGTGGGGACAGGTGAGTGTTATTTCCGTAACGGACGAAGACAAACACTCCACCAAAGAGGATTTTACTCATACGTTTGAGTATTTTATCTTGCCGCTGGATAACCAGACGGATGCACATATGGGCAAATGCCAAGCTACACGCATTTCCCGGCGTTGGTTTGCAACGGCTGCCCATTGTCTGAAAAACAGTTGCGCCAAGGGGTGTCGTATAGAAATGGATTTGCTGGAACAGCCCATCTCTGCCTTGGCCGAAGTTAAACATACTCCTAAAAATCCGGCGGTATTTATAAAGCCTGATTTTTCATATGAAGTATTCGCTAAAAATGATTTGGCACTCATTCGGTTGGATTTAGATCACGCGCCCATGCGCTATTATAAGCGTAGCCCTAGCGGACAGATCCAAATTCTGCAAACCAAACAACAATTTGAACAATTTTTAGCCAAAACACCTGCTGCCCGCCGCGGGATGCGTCGTATTACAAGTCCGTCATTCCCGCCTATTTTAGTGTTTGATAATGATGCAAATTATTTGCTTGATCGTAAAATTTCTGTCATATCCATCTTCGATGGTAAGCGTGAAGTCAAACCAAATCCCAATCCCGTCCATTATGTAAAGAAATTGGAATTGGCTTATACTAAAAATTTTGGTATTCGTCGTGGGATGAGCGGTTCGGGCGTAATGAGTAACACCGGAGAATTCGTGGGGATTATCTCCGGCATTTTGCAAGTTTCCAAGATAGAAAAAAATAAAGCCCCTACGTCATTAAATGAATGGTTTTTATTTTTCGCTTTTAATCGTCCAGCAATAGAGTTTATGAAAGAGGTAATGGGTAGTGATTTCTATAAATTGGATTTGAAAGATGCCTACCCGGGATTTGTTTCTTACTCACGTAAAAATTATAAAAAAATCATAGAAGGTGTTAAAGGTGTGCAAATTCAAGCCACATCGGAAACAATTTAAGGAGAACGCTTGTTAAATATTACTGCTTGGTGGAAAACGATATGACGAAAGGATTTACTTTAATTGAGCTGTTGGTGGTAGTATTGATTATTGGTATTTTGGCATCTATAGCGATGCCACAATATCAAAAAGCCGTGGAACGTTCTAAGGCCGTTCAGGCTATCACATGGCTTAAGTCATGGCGGCAGGCAGCGGTGCCTTATCATTTGGCAAATGGAAATTTCCCCACTAGTTTTGATGAACTCGCTTTGGACATGACTTGGACCGATAATACAAAAGGCATTACCTGGGGTTCATCTCTTATCAAAGACACTCGGTCTAACAATGATTGGTCATTTCAATTGTACAATGGGTTCGATGGCCATGCCCTTTATATGACGCGTTTAACCGGAAAATACAAAGGAAGTGGTTTTATGATTAATATGTCTGCCGATAATCCGGGAGAGATTGTCTGCACGGAACGATACAGACAAGGTGTTCTTTTCGAGTTAGCGGACGGAGCCTATTGTGAAAAAATTATGCGTGGTACTCGGGTAAGTTGGGATAGTGACAGTACGTATACCTTCCGTGCTTATGATTTACCATAACAAGAAAAGAATCTTTTTCTAAAAAATCCGGTCTAAAGACCGGATTTTTTTTTAATTCCTGTTTTCTTGGGCCGAACTTTATTCTTCTTTGTGAGCTTTCCTTCGCGCGGCACGTTTGGCAAGTCGTTCTGCCTTAGTAGCACGGCGTTTGTATCCGGCGTGTTCGGGTTGGGTGGGGGCCTCTTCATCCAAATCGCCGTTCCATTCAAATTCCCGTCCGCCAACTACGATAGTATCTCCCTCCTGCACACCCTGTTTGTTTAGTGCTTTTTCTAAGCCAATCTTTTTAAAGATACCGCGTAACCGCGCAACAGCTTCCGGCTGGGAAAAATTCGTCATAGCGATAAATTCTTCTATTTTTTTGCCGGTAATATAGATAATATCATCTTCGCCGCGCTCAATTGTAAAAATGGGTTCTACTTTATGCGTAACCGTTTTCTTTTCTTCGGGTGTGATAATTTCTACCGGGGTAGCGGCCAAAATTTTTACTATTTCATCCAGTACGCCGGTGACGCCCTCTCCTGTGGCTGCTGATATCAAAAACACTTTTTGTTTTTTGTGTTTTTTCTTGATAGCTTCATATACTTTTTTGGCTGAAGGTAAATCCATTTTGTTGATGGCAATAATTCGCGGCTTTTGTGCCAATTTTTTATCAAAAGCTTTCAACTCTTTCTCAATCACCTTAATTGATTCTTCTGCGCTCATGCCGTCAAAACCTTCCGGATCTACTACGTGTAACAATACGCGCGTGCGTTCAATATGTTTAAGGAATTGGTGTCCCAACCCTTTCCCTTCGCTGGCTCCTTCAATAATTCCCGGGATGTCTGCTGTAGCAAAGCTAATGCCTTTATGCAAGGTTACGCCCAGGTTAGGGTTCAAAGTAGTAAATGGG
>CACYBL010000007.1 GCA_902772695.1 uncultured Elusimicrobium sp. | reverse complement strand
TGGCATTTTATTAATAACCGAAAGTGCCAAACTGGGATTTAAAGTCAGTGCGGTAATTTCTATATCTTGTGCAGGTACGCCCGCCAGTTCAGATAAAACTAGCTGATTGTCTCCATTTTTTAAGGCAGCATGTGTACTGGCCAATAAACGCATTTTTCCAGGCAAAACGGGCAATGTTTTTTGTTCGCCATCGTTGGCTGAAGCGGTGCGTGCTACCGCGGTGACCTGATAAAGAGCCGGATCTGCCGGTGCCGTAATATCCCATGTAACAAACTGCGTGCTTTGAGGGGGCAGTGTAACGGATTGAACAGGTTGCTTAACGCCGAAAGCATCCAAGGCATAGGCACTGTCTTTTTTGATGGACAAGGTAACAGCGGTCGTTATTTTTTTGCGGGTTTGGTTGGTAATGGCTGCCTGAATTACCCCATGATCATGCTCACGATAAAAACGTGGCATTTGCAAACGAAGCATTAAGTCTTTTTGGGAAATAAAGGAACCTTCAAATCCGCCAAAAAGAACATTGGGCGTTAAAGCAAAACCAAATAAATTCCAAGTGGTTAGCGTTTGAGGCAGTGTGAATTGCAACGCGGCTTGCCCGCCCGTAAGCGGTATGGACGGATTGAAATAAGCTGTTTCTGAAAAGTCCGTGCGAACTGGAATAGTTTCTTCTTCTGTATGCGAAATTTGTGTCGCCAGGTTGGTTGCAAATTCTTTTTTTGCCAACATGGGAGCAGCCTCCTTCATATTCATTTGCAAGCTCTGCATTTCATCGGCAGCATCGTTGAGTGCGGCTCCTTTCGCGGCATATGATCTTTTGCTTCCGACGCTGGCGTATGCGATCCCTGTGGTAGCAACACCGTAACGTCTATATCCCATCTCTAAATTAAGTGTAGGAAGTGGTAAAAACGGAAGGTTCTTGCCGTTTAAATGAGGGCGGGATACCTGATACCAAATTGTAGAAGGACGTTGGTTGCTGGCAATTCCCCGTTGTACGGTCGCGTTTTGGAAATACAGCTTGGAAAACGTAAGGAAAGGCCTGTTGGAAACGTAATAGTCTAACGATTTATCATATACGGTGGCATTGACCAATCCGTTGACGGGAGAACCGGTAGCGTCTTTAACTGAAATTTTCCAATTTATTTTTTGGCCTGGTTTGACGGTATCAGGAATAGTTGTATTAATTTGTAACTGCTTATTGTCAAACGGGACGTTCGCTACAGCTTGGGCTTGGTGGAAAAGATAATCGTCAGCTCCAAACCATCGTAACGCTACTCCACCACGATGATCTTGATTTAATGGGAAGGAAAAAATTTGTACGCCTCCGGGCAATTGGGTGCGGTAGGTGAGGAAGTTTTCTCCTTGATACATTTCCACAAATTTAGTGCCTTTCATGTCCCCGGCGCCCAGCAACACGCGGAGGTTTTCCCCCGGGTAGTATGTTTTTTGTTGAACAAGTGCGATATCGGGTAATTGCAGAGCTGATTTTTCTTTAGCTACAATAAAAATCATTTTTTGTGTTGCCGCTTTAGGACTTGATAATTCCAGCCGATATACCCCTTCCGGCAAAGCGGGCAACTGAATAGTTTGGCTTCCCGGTTTCTGGAAATTAAGCGTGCGGGTAAAGGCTGTTTTTTCAACAGCAAAATCCTTATACAAAGTATCTAAATGAGTAGAAGGGGACGGACAATCGTAGCAACGGAGGGGCATCGTTTGAACGGAAGGTTGGCGATTTTCCAATTGAGAAACAGACAGGGTGATTGATCCTGTAACAGCATTCCCTTCGGCATCTGTTAAATTGATTTCAGCCAAAGAAGCCGTTTTGTTAGCGTCATAAAATCCTTGCAAAAAATCTACCTGAAATAAATTCGGATGAGCACTTACTTGATAAGTTCGGCTGGCAGTAATCGGACGGCCACTCTCGTCATAGACTTGGGCTTCTAAAATATAATTGGCAAATTCTTCATCCTCTTCTTGTCGAGTGGGTGTAAAAGAAACGGTAAAAGAACCTTGACCATCTGTAACACCGTTGCCTTGCAATACAATTTTTTCTTTTTCCTCTAACGGATATGCCCACCACCAATAGAAGGGAGGAACGTAGCTACGCCGTTTGAGGGTGTAAGAAACTCGGGCATTCACTAAAGGTACTCCCGTATAATAACGGGCTGTGGCAGACAACGTAGCTTTTGTTCCGTATTCCAATGCTTTGGCGGGAGCTTGCAAAGTTAACTCGTAATCAGGACGTTTGTATTCTTCCATTCTAAACTCATTATATGCCTGGTACTTCTGGCCATTAGTAGTTAATGAAGCATGGATGGAATAATGGCCCAACAGAGCGTCTTGCGGCAATGTGAAAGAAGTTCGTGCGCTGCCTAACGCATTTAAAGAGGGGGAATCGGTAAATATTTTTTTACCGTTCGGGTCAGTTACTTGCAGTTGGATCTTTAGTTGTCCGAGTGTTTTTAAACCGCGGGGTAACCGTTCAAATGCTTGAGCAGCCAGCTGGACCTTTTGTCCGGGGCGGTAAATGGGACGGTCTGTCTGAAGAAAAATTTTGACGGGTTCTTTGTTATAAAATCCAAAATATAAATGTTCCGTAAAAGCTACAGAAGAGTCTTTTTGAGCTAAAGGTGCGATTTCGTAATGGGAATTATTTTGGGTGGCCGACACAATTACAGAACGTGCTATATCAAATTCTCCTTTAGCATTCGTTTGAGCTTTTTCCTCCGGTTGGTTATATCCCGTTAGAATCCGTAACGCAGCATGTGGTTCCGGTTGGCCGGTGCGTAAATTAACCGTGTACAGATGGAATACATTGGGATGAAGTGTTTTTGTGGCAGCTGTACGGGTGGCTATATAATCGTTTGGCTGACCGTCAATAGCCGCTGTGGCGAAGATGGCTAAATCGGTGGCGTTAAGTACCCAACCGTGCAAATTTGATTTATCGGCGGAAAAGTCTTTTTGGGTAGACATCAACACGACGTAAAATCCGGGTTCTTGTGCCGGTAATTCAAAAGAACCTTTTTGCGTTTTGCCTACTTCTTCTTGTTCAACGGTAATTGCTTTAATATGAATCGGTTGACGCTTGGCAATAGTTACTATTTTTTGCTTATTTAGTTCCGTAATAGTATTCCAGGAATTATAGTTCTTAGCTAAGTGTTCCAATTCTTCAAATGAGGTGGCGTACAATTGAATATATACATGGGAAAGATTTTTCCCGGAGAAAGATAAAACAGGATGTTGACGGTTAAATGGTTTGTCCGGAGTTTCTGCACGTAATTCTACGCGGGTAATTTCTTGGGCCAATTCATCGCAACTTTGGGTAAAATAGGAAGGGGTTAATTCCTTTGTCTGTTGGCAAATTTCTAAAGCCTTGGCATATTGCTCTCGGTCGTTATACAGTTTGGCGAGCTGCCACATAACGTAACTTCGACCATAATCGGGCAGGGCCTCTTTTTTACTATTAAAACGATTTTTTATCTGCTGCCACCAAGAAGTAACCGGTTTCTGAACGTCGTAAAGTATTTTCAATTGTTCCTGAGCTTTTTGATAAGCAGCTTCTTTATTTTCCAAAATAAAATTTTCTGTAGAGAGCGGTTGTAAAATAGCATCTGTTTGCCAGAACAAAACGGCATTTTGGCGAGTGTTCGCTTGAGCTGTTGCGGCCGCTTCCAGTAATTGAGATATCAAGAGGGTGGTTGCTTTACGTGAACCTTCTTTTAGGCGGGATGTCCCGTCCAAAAAGCGTGGAGTATCCGCGGAGAGCGGTTTAACTTCCAAGGAGGAATATTGCTGTAAATAGTTTTGCCAACTGGTTACTGCAAAATCAAACAGAGTAGGGATGCGTTTGGTGTCGGTATCTTTTAGATTTAGAATTAAATTTTCCTGTTCTGTTGGAGTGTCCAGCAAGGTTTGGCGCAATTCCCACAGAAGACGATAATCCTGGTCTATCTGTCTTTGCCACTGCTCACGGGTCCACTGGGCGGGGTCCGTAGCGGCTTGGGCGGAGATAATTTCATTTTTGGTTAAAGTCGGGCTATAGATGGATGAAGCAGCATTAGATAAATAGACGCGGTAAAGCAGAAAACGTGCCTTCCAACGCGGATCTTGTGGTAGAGGATAAGACAGTAGACTTTTAGCAGCTTGCAAAAATTCGCCCAAGTAATATTGGCAGGCGCCGAGACGTAATTGTGCTTGCCACAATTCTGGACCGTGAGCAGTCTGAAGTACTTGCTCATAAATTGTTTTTGCGGCAGCGAAATCATTCTTCTGATAGGCAGTTTCGGCTTCCGTCAGCATTTGTGCCGACAGGTTTAAGAGACAAGAAAATAAACAGATGGTTATGAGTATATATTTTTTCATTGCTTTCCCTTTTGATTGTTAAAATAAAAATCTCCGTCCCTGCGTGAGCGGACAGAGATTAGAACAAAAAGTTGCTAACGAGCTACATTTGTTCGGGTGCGCTCACACCAATAAATTCCAATCCTTTTTTTATCCTTTCGGCTACACGTCCACAAATGAATAAGCGCGAAAGGGTTAAATCCGGCTGTTGTGGATCTAATACCCGGCAGGTATCATAGAATGCGTGAAACAATCCAGCTAATTCAACCAAATAAGTGGTTAAATGGTGTGGACTCAAATCGGCTACGCAATTGCGTAATACCTGCTTAAACCAAACCAATTTTAGCAATAAGGCCCGTTCTTGCGCTGTGAGGGGAGTGGTGATGCCGTTACAACGGGTAAACCCTTGCTCCTGCGCTGCTTTGAAGATGGAATGAATGCGTGCATGAACGTATTGCACGTAGAACACAGGGTTTTCATTTGTCCGTTTTTTGGCTAAATCCATGTCAAACAACATGTGGGCGTTGGGAGTGCGGCTTGCAAAGAAAAACCGACAAGCATCTGTCCCTACGTCATCCATTAGTTCACGCAACGTGATGAAATGACCGGCCCGTTTGGACATTTTTACTTGTTCACCATGTTCAGTCAAGTGTACCAATTGGTGAATAATCGGTACGAATGATTTTTCTTCATGGCCTAAAGCATGAACGGCCGCTTTCATACGTGGAACATAGCCATGATGATCCGCTCCTAAAATATCGATTAAAGTAGAATAACCGCGGTCATATTTGTTTTTATGATAAGCGATATCCGCCATAAAATACGTCGGACGTCCATCCTTACGTACCAGCACACGATCTTTATCATCTTGCGCTTCTTTATCTTGAGTGGAGCCAAACCAAACCGCTCCTTCCTTCTCGTAAGCATACCCTTTTTGGGTCAGAAAATCCAAAGCGGCTTTGGGAGCATTTTCTTTATGCAAGTCCGACTCGCGAAACCAGCGGGTAAACTCTACATGGAAATCTTTCATATCTTGCTGCTGCGTTTTAATGAGTTCTTCCATGGCCCAACGTCCATATTGGTTTTCCGGTAAATCCGCAGGGATGCGTTTGGCTAATTCTATCAAGTAGGAGCCATGGTATCCATTTTCAGGGGGTTCCTTCCCTTCCTTGCGGGCCTTGAGTGAAACTGCCAATAATTCGGCCTGGTTGCCGGCGTCATTGACATAATATTCACTATCACAAGCGTATCCGAGTGCTCGGTGAATTTTAACTAAACTATCGCCTAAACTTGCCCCGCGGCCACTGGCTACGTGCAATGGCCCCGTCGGATTGGCAGAGACGAACTCAATCAAGATGTTTTGGCGGGAATTTTCTGCCTGAGGATCTTTAATGCGGCGATCAGACGCTACTTCTATGATGAAGGCATCCTCCAAAGTTAAATTAATAAACCCGGGTGCCACGGCTTGGGCTTGTTTAACTGCAGTCAGTTCAGCCAGTAATTGGCTGGCCTGTTGCGCAATTTCCAGCGGACGTTTGTGCATTTTTTTGGCAGCAGCCAACGCCCAAGTGAGCGAAAGGTCGGCCCCGGTATGAGCTGGTGCCGCCACAAGATCAACTTCAGGCAAATCAAACCCTTTGAAGTAATCTGCGTTAGAGAGTTTTAATGTAATGTCGTGTTTGAGTTTTTCTAGCATGGTTTCTTATTTCTTTTTCGTTGTTTTCTTGGAAATTGTTTTTTTAACTACGGGCTTTTTAACAGCTGCTTTTGGGGCAACGGTTTTTTTAGCAGCCGTTTTTTTAGGACCGGCCTTTTTTGCAACAGTTTTTTTGCTCGTTTTTTTCGCTGTAGTTTTCTTAATAGGTTTGGTGAAATCTACTATTTTACCAAAACTGAAAATTTTATCCAAAGCGTAAAAATCTCGCGCCTCGGCTGTCATAATATGAACCAAAAAACCGCCATAATCACTTACGCGCCAAAGATTACTTTCCCGGCCATCTCGGTTAAGCTTGTAGAATCCTTGCTCTTTCAATTTTTTACTTATTTCTTCTTCAATGGCATCTAAGTGTGGTTTAGAAGTAGCCGTAACAATTAAAACGAATTCACACAAGGAGGAAAGACCCCCTAAATCAACAACTCTGATATTTTCGGCTTTTTTTTCATCAGCCAATCGGGCCGCTAAGCAAACCATTTCTTTCACGTTCATATTTTCCTCACGCAGATAATATTATCTATTTTAGTCTAGCATTTTTGGCAGAAATTAGAGCGGCATTTTGAAATCTTTCCCTAAAATAATACGCGTATCACAAATAACATTAGGGGTATTCCCCACACGAACTTCACCTGTAATTCCTATCGCACTACCCAACTGTTTTAGTTGGACCTGCCGTCCGGAGTAATCTTCTAACCAAGATGTTTCTTGCAAAGTAAAGTAGTTATCATATTGTAATACATCTACGCGCAAAAGCCCCTTATCGTTTTGTTCACGTAGATATTGGGTAAGTTCCAGTGCTAACCCTTTCCGTCCGGATGCATTGAGTACTTCCACGATGATTGGCCTGTCCTGTATGGTCAGGGGGGCTTTGTCTGCAGCGGAAGGTGGGAGAGTGGGAGATACATCTGTTTTACGTTTGGTAACTTTTTGCGGCAAGCTAACTGTAAAATCATTTGGTTCTAATTCCGTCATTTCTGTTGCCAAAAGAATAAACTCGGCCGGCGACAGATTGGTACGGCGGTTATGCCAAGCGGATATATAGGCTCCAAATGCTCGCATAGCCAATAGTGGGTTATAACGCCAGCCGGAAAGGGATTTTTTGAAATCTTCCCAAAAGATTTCACGTTGCGTTTGTGCCGGCTCGAAAAATTTTACCGAAGGGGAAGAAATATTTTCTGATTCTAGGAGCTTGCGTACCCGTTGAGATAAATCTTTGGGAGATTTTTTTTCTGTCAGTACCCGTACTTGAGCTTGCCGAATAGATGGATTGTAGGAGACAAACATGGCAGGCGTGGTAAGTATGGTAATTTGTACCGGTTCTTGGGTATGCAGAGACAGTTGTTGTATTAATGGAGAATGCCACTGCCAAAAACCTGCCCACCCTAGCAGACCCAGTAGGATCAGTAACAACAACCGTTCTATTATTTTTCTTGCTTGATGAGATGATTCCATAAATCAATCCCCAATGGGCAGAGCCACTTTTGTGAATCTATAGTAAAAAGTAGTTTTCGGTTAGCCGCATACAAAAGAGCTTTATCCAAATCCTGCAGTGCTAAATTACGGATGAGGAAAGCATCTTTGTATTTGCGATCTTTGGAAGAGATGTCTGCCACAAATAGAATTTTAGAGAGAGTGCTCATGTGCAAACTGCCCAAGGTATGTTCGGCTATGGCTCGCGTAATTTGCGAGTCTTTGACACCAAATTTATGCCTGGCTAACCAAGCAGAGGCAAAGCTATGCAGCAATGATGGTTCTTGCCGGCAAATATCTTCAAAAAACGGCACTTTGATTTTATGTGTGCGGCAAAATTGAATTAGTTCCGGCCCGGAAAAACCCTTCGCGGCATCATGCAGGATGCCTGCCCGTACAGCTGTTTCTACCTGCACATCATAAATATCGCTTAACGCTCCGGCCATTTCTGCTACGTTTTTAGAATGTTGATAACGGTTAGGTTTTAAGTGTGTTTTGAGCCAATCATGTAAATCCAAACCGTAAAGTTTATGGGTACGAATCGTATCCATGATTTGGGGCGGAACGGTAGATGGGATGTCTCCGCAAGCTAAAATGTGTGCACGTACACGGCTTGAAGAAAGTTTTGGGAAAAATCCGGGTAAGAAAATATGCTTAAATGCAGCTGGATTTTCGCTATAGCCTTTTCGCTTGCCCGCTATCACAGTGGCGTTATCAAAAATTACCTGTGGGTTTTTCCAATTGTGTAGATCATTTAAGCAATCTGTACCGACCAACAGATAAATATCCGGATTTTTATATCGTTTCTGTAAGTAGTAGATAAGCTGATAGGTATACGTTTTCCCACCTTGGCGTAATTCATAATCATCAAAAACTAAATTTTTCTTAATCCCGGCACAAGCGAGTTTAAGCATTTTCATTCGCAAGCGAAACGGAGTGGGCGACTTTGCTTTGAAGGGCGAGTGGTATGCAGGTACCAGATGCGTTACGTCCGGGGCAACTATTTGAATAGCCCGTTTAAGTAATGCGATATGTCCTTTGTGAACCGGGTCAAAACTGCCCCCGAAAACAAGTACCTTCATAAAATCCTCATTAAACTATTTTTTTAGCGATATCCCGCCCTTGGAGTAAGGAACGTTCTATAAATGAATATTCCCAACTTCCATACCGCCCGGCACAAAAACAATTCTGTTTGGCTAGAGAACGTAAAATAACCTGTACCGCCGGGGTACGGTGTTTATCGTACACCACATAAGCTTGCGGTAAAATTTGCCAAAAAGAGAATAGTTTTTCGTCGTACTCAGATATTATACCTTTTTGTAAAAGAGCTTGCTGAATTTGTCTCTCTTGTTTGATACCGGGCCGTACTTTACCGGGGAGTTCTATATACAACGAATAACATCCTTTCGGAGCGTTATGGGAGGAAAAACCACTTTGCAATCCTACCCGGTAGAAAGGGTCTTTTTCATCAGGACAATAAATCCAACTAAATGATTTTGGTTTCCCGCGTAAGGCCAGGTGGTACACGGTAACAGCTTGTGCAGAAAGCAGGGTCGCTTTTTGGGATAAAATATGACTTTGTGAAGATAATAAAGTTAAGAAAACCGGTAATGGCAAAGTATTCACCAAATAGTCAAAAGAAATTGTTTGCGTACCGGTGCACACCATTTTGTTTTTCAAATCAATTTGAGTAACGGTGCTGTTTGTTTTCAGCCGGCTAATTCGGGAAGCCAATGCTTGTACCAGGGCTCCGCAGCCGCCTTGTTTAGGATAATAAAAAGAGGCATTATAACCCCACCGTTGCGTGGATTTTTGAGTAGCACTTTTGCGGATTTGGGTAATGGACGGCACGGGGATAAACGAACCACACCATTCACAAGTTAATTCACGTGGGGGACGCCCCCACAGTTTGGTATTGTACGGACGCAAAAACGTCTGATAAATACCTTGTCCAAAACTGCGTAAACACCATTGTTCAAAATTTTTTGGAGGAATTTTATACGTGCGTTTAGCGGACAATAAACCATTTACACAGGATTCTCGTATAACCGTTGGCAGGGCATACAGATTGGCTTGAAACGGAAACGGGACACGGGCTTGACCGGTATAAATCCATGCGTGGCGTGGTTTGCGTAATAAATTGCCGGGGAGCAGTTGTCGTACTAATTTTTTACCGTAAGGAGTATGTAAATGCAGTAAATGCCCGGAATAATCAAAAGTAAAACCATTTTTGTAAATACTGCGGCATAGGCCTCCCGGTTCTTTTTCCTTTTCTAAAATGAGATAATCTTTTTGGCCGGCTTTTTCCAAGTGATATCCTACACTTAATCCGGTAACGCCAGCACCTAAGATAAGCGTTTTAACGTGCATGGGATTCTCCGAGTGTCAACAAGTATTTGGCCCATACAACGGCTGCAATAATCGGGATAGCTAAAATGGGAAGTACCCAGCCCGGAGCACAAATCGTTACCATAAAAGCCAATACGTTACATAGCAACCCGGCTAGTGTGAAAAAAGCAAGGATGTATTTAAGCCCCCAGCCGTTGGCTTGTAAGCGTAGGGCGGCGTGATCGGCGCTACCTTTAAGAGGATTTTTTCCGCCTAATAACCGGGCAAACGAAACAAATGAAATGTCAGCTATCGGTAGGAACACGATTAAGAGAGGAGCTAGAAATCCCCAAGAAGAGTTATAGCTATAGCTGGTAGCTAATCCCAAAGATGCAATTAGAAATCCCAATAAATTGGAACCGCTGTCTCCTAAGAAAATTTTGTCTTTAACGGAGAAATTGAACGGAAGGAATCCTGCCCCGGCGCCCAGTAATGCCAGTGCGGCAAAATTAACATATATAAATTCAGATGGTAAAGATATAATAAATAATCCCAGTGTACACACTAACGATTGAGTCGTGCAAAGTCCATCCATGATATCTAATAGATTAAAAGCATTTGTAAGCCCTACGACCCACAAAAAAGTCAGTGGATATGAAATCCACACCGGTGAAATCGCATGAATGACAATTCCATAACGGATTAAGCACACGGTTGCGGCAGCCTGCAAAAGAAGTTTGCTCCAGATAGGCAGGCCTTGCGGTTTTTTAAGGTCATCCCACAATCCCATTATAAAAATAATACTTCCACCGAGCAAAATTCCGCGTAAACTATGTAAGGTGCCGGAAGGAAATTGGGTGGTAAACCGTATGGCAAATAAGGCGATAAGCAGCCCGGCAAAAATTCCGCATCCGCCTAACACCGGGACGGCATTAGTATGCTTCTTTAATCCACCGGGACGATCCAATAAATACTTCCCGAATATGTGCGACAGTCCGGGCAATACTGCATACGTGCAGGCAAACGCGGTACATACCGTAAAGAGATAAAGGACAAATCTACCCATAATATCTATAATATCATAATAAGGAGACAAACTATGACCAAACAAATTTTAACATTTTTATTGGCGTTGTTACTTTGTGCCTGTGCGGGGGGGCAAATTAAACAAATTCCACCGCAAGTGCATGCTGTCAAAAGGGTGAATTTTTTTGCGGGGGGACATACCCAGGCCGCTTTCAAAATAGTGGGCACCATGAATAATGCGGCATTAGAAGGAGTGTTAACGGTCAAAAAAATAGGTGAAGAAGATTTTGAAGTTTCCGTTATGACGGTGGGAGCTTATCGGGTATTGCAAGCTACTGTTTCCACGCAAGGTATTGCCTACCGATATCTGTTCAAAGACGCGGATACGTCCTTAGTACGCGGAAGGATTAACCAATTTCTTAATTTGCTGTTGCTTGAACCCGGGGTGTATCAGCGATTTCGCCAACAGCCACAGCAATTTATGGTGGCCTATAAAGGGTCAGAAGCAACTGTCCATCTGATGTATCGTCCGGAAGAGATCTATCCGTATGCGGCTAAAACGATGACCATGCTTAATACGGCCGATTTATTCTATGGAGAATATGCTCCGGCAGATGATACCGGGACGGTGCAAGTTCCGCATGAATTATCTTATCAGGATGGTAAAATTGAACTCGCGCTTACACTGATTCGCTTAAAATAAAATTTTATTTCAAATAAATTGTCAAAAGGGTATCTGCAAACCGCTGCCGTTATTTTGTGGCAGCGGTTTGTTGTTGTCAATGTGGAGAAAATAAAAAAGCTTGACTTCGTTTTTT
>CACYBL010000006.1 GCA_902772695.1 uncultured Elusimicrobium sp. | reverse complement strand
TTTTACTTTGACGGGTTTTTGCTTTTTTAGGCGGAAAGACTCAAATTTATCGCACTCGGACGCATGTACCGTACCGATACCGACCACTTTATCCAGCATATCCACCGTTGGCACACACAGAACGCATTGTTTGCTGCGGATAATGGCATTAAAAGAATCGTTCCAAGGTCCGGTGCAAATAGCAATGCGCGGCGTAAAATCAAGCACCATTTGCCACGATATCGTCATTACATTATCTTTTTTGTCATGCGAAGTAACCAGCAAAACGGAGCCGGATTCCAAATATGTAAACGCTTTTTCCAATTTTCCTTTCCGCATATTATTTTCTCCGTTTGATTTTCGCCATCATGTAAGACGATATCCCTATCATCAGGGCAAAGCCCAGCGGCCACGCAATCGTGGCGGGCAGATGTAAACACTCCGGAGCGATTAAGAAATAAGTCACGCTTACCGTTGTCATAAACATAGCCGGGATCAGGGCAATAAAATAATTGCGCTTTTTGCCGTATAAGTAAAACGTAGCGGCCCACAATACAATCATGGCCAGCGTTTGGTTAGACCAACTGAAATAACGCCATATAATATCGTAGGGCAGTTGGCTGATAATCACGCCTGCCAATAGTAGCGGTGCGCTTAAATAAAAACGTTTCAAGAAAGGCTTTTGGTCTATTTTAAACCAATCCGCCAACACCAGGCGCGAGGCGCGAAAAGCCGTATCACCCGACGTAATCGGGCACACAATAACCCCTATCATCACAAATAAAAGGCCAAAAGAAACGGTGCCCCATTTTAGCGGCCCGATTGTCTTTAAACAAATATCGTACACCACACCGGCTTGTCCGCTATGTGCCAACATCTCTTGCAGACCCGTCATTAATCCTCCGGTGCGCGCATATATGGCACAACCGGCTGCCGCCCAAATTAGGGCGATAACGCCTTCCAAAACCATTGCACCGTAAAATACCTGGCGGGACTGGAGTTCGCTCGTTACACACCGCGCCATTAACGGCGATTGCGTAGCGTGAAAGCCCGATATGGCCCCGCATGCTACCGTCACAAACATAAGCGGCCAAATGGGCAGATGCGTAGGATGCAGATTGCGCAACGTAATCTCCGGAATATGGTATCCCTGCGCAAATATCCCCCCCGTAACTCCAAACGCCATGAGTAATAAACATATACCAAAAACCGGATAAATACGCCCGATAATTTTATCAACCGGAAGAAAAGTAGCCAAAAAATAATACAGAAAAATGAGTGCCAACCAAAAATATATGTTAGTCAACAAACTGCCTTGCGCCACATGGCCTTTGAATAGAAATACAAGTAAATTGGCTGGCCCCACGGCAAATACCGTCCCCACCATCACAAGCAAGATTACGCTGAAAATGTGCATGAACATTTGCATACGCGGCCCCAGATAAACGCCTGTTACTTCAGGGATAGATTTACCATCATTGCGAATAGACAGGAACCCACAGGCAAAATCATGTACAGCCCCTGCAAAAATTGTCCCCAACGTAATCCATAAAAACACGCAAGGCCCCCACAACGCGCCGGCAATTGCACCAAACACAGGACCAAGCCCCGCGATATTTAAAAGTTGTACAAGTACCATACGCCACAGAGGCATAGGCACATAATCTACGCCATTAGCCAGACGAAGGGCAGGCGTTTGATCCGTTGTCGGGCCGAAGACATGTTCCACGTACTTAGCATACGTGAAATAAGAAAGGATAAGCAATCCCAAGCAAACAAAAAAGCTAATCATATTACTTATTTTATAACTTTAAGAAGAAAGCGCATAGTGTTTACGCCACATTCATTTTGCTATACTACCTATAAGGGAGGCCTATATGCAAAATTTAATTTTAGAAGAAAATTTTCACATTCGCTATTCCGATTGTGAATGTAACGGCAGTTTAAAACCTTTTTCACTTTTAAACTTTTTTCAAGATATGGCGGCTGAAAGTGCCGAACGATTGGGTTTTGGTTATTCCGCAATTTATCCGAAACATTTGTTGTGGGTGCTTTTAAAATACCGCATTGAATTTACAACATATCCCATCAACGTAAAACAATTGACCATTAAAACCGAACCTCGTGGATACAACCGGATGTTTGCATACCGTAATTTTGAGGTCCATGCTGACGGAGCATTGTGCGGCCGGGCTTCCAGCATATGGGCATTAGTGCATGCGGACACGTTGGCTATTGCTCATGTGGGCGAGGTATTAAAGGACAATGAAAATATGATCAAGTTTGTCCCTAACGAAACAGATTTAAAATTTAGCAAAATTTCCCCGCTTACCCAAGCAGACTATGAAGAAACATTCAATGTACGTTACAACGACATTGATATCAACATGCACGCTAATAACGGCAATTATATTGTTTGGGCCATTGAACCGCTTCCGTATGAGTGGAAACACAAAAAGAAACTTAAAAATATAGATATCGTTTTCAAAAAAGAAATAAAATGCGGCGAAGCACTTACCAGTAAAGTACAGGTACTGGATGAGCGCAACACATTACACACCCTGATCCACGCCCAAACGCAAGACGAATTGTGCGCGATTAAATGTGAGTGGATGTAGTAAGATTTCATATAAAAACAGCCCGGTGCATATGTATCGGGCTGTTTTTAACGGAATAGATTTATTTGTTCTTCTTTTTCGGGGTAGGAAGTTCTTTATACAACGTCACTATTAATTCGCGAAGGAACTCTTTATCTTCCACTTTATCTACGAGAAGCATTTCTTTTGCACCTTTGTAGGGAAGTTCTCGAGTGGCATGGGGCATAAGTGCCTGGGCGGATTTGGTGGGTTTGACCAGGAAACGATTATCGTAAATACCGCCGATTACTTTGCCCCGATAATAAAGCACATACTCCCCCATCATGGCACGGTAAGTTATATATTGCGCACAAGGAATTTGCTCTACTATAAAATCCAAGTATTCCTTACTTGATGGCATAAACATATTCCCTATTTACTTGAAGCGGTAATCGCTTGTACGGGACATACAAAGCGACATAGGCCACATCCCACGCACCGCTCTTTGTTTACTACGATGTAGCCATCCTCCAAGCGCAAGGCCTGATGTTCCGATTCGCCACAAATTGTAATACACTTGCCACAACGGCCGCACTTTTCGTGATTTACTTGAGGATAAGCAAGCAATTTCTTAGGTAAATCCTCGTGCGCACAAATTTGTTCAATGGCTTTATTTTTCACAGCACGAACGTCTGCAAATCCTTTTTCTTCCAAATACGTCTGCAATCCTTTTAGCATAGAGCCGATAATCTTATAACCGTTTAGCATAACTTCGGTACATACTTGTACCGCATCCGAACCAACGGCAACATACTGCACGGCATCTTCCCAGGTGGAAATACCGCCCATGCCCAAAATGGGCAAGGAGCTTGCCTGACGTATTTGTGCTACACAACGTAGTCCAATCGGTTTAATCATCACTCCCGAGCACCCCCCGTACGCAGATTTTCCGTTTACGTTGAGCAAAGGTTGAAGTGTGTGCAAGTCCAATCCCATAAATCCTTGTACGGTGTTAATGGCAGCCAGGCCATCAGCCCGGGCACTTTCTACCGCACGGGCAATAGCAACTATATCAGTAACATTTGGTGATAGTTTTACAAACACGGGCTTTTGTGCCACTTCTTTGACCCACGTGGTAATTTTTGCCGAAATTTCAGCATCCGTACCAATAGCCATACCAATTCCCTTTTCCGGCATTCCATGCGGGCAGGAAAAGTTCAGTTCAAACGCATCAGCCGGTGTATTATTTAAAGTTTTAACGAGGGATTGCCACGCGTTTTTATTAACGGGCGCCATAATACTGGCAATGATTACTTTAGAAGGGTGTTTTTGTTTTAGTTGCTTTATACCCTCGCACCAGTATTTTACGGTTTGATGGCTTAAAAGTTCAATGTTTTGGAACCCGACAATACGTTTTTTATCTTGCAGTACAGCATAGCGCAAGCTAGCTTCGTGCATTTCCAAATCGTCGGGGGTAATGGTTTTGAGCACGGCCCCACCCCACCCCATTTCAAACGCTTTATCAATGCTTTCAACCAAAGCAGTTGGTGGAGCAGAAGCAAGCAAAAAGGGGTTTTCAAAATTAATTCCTAAAATATTGGTATGTAATGTAGCAGTCATATTTTATCCATCACTAGATAGCAAAGTAGAAAGTTTTTCATGCAAGGATGGCATTTCTTTTTTTAAAGAAATGATTTTGCCGTTTTTAATAAAACAATGCACGGAAGATGCCGTGGAACACAACAACTCGGTCGTCTTATTAAAAAACTCATAGGTCAATTCCAACTTTACAGCCGTGTATTTTCTTACAGAGACTTGGATTATTATTTCATCGGCAAAGTGCACCGGAGATTTGTACTGCACCGCCACACTGACTACTGGAGAAAAAACTTGTTCATTTTCTACCTGTTGATAGCCAAGCCCCAATTTTTCCAGGTATGCAAGGCGGGCTTCTTCCATCCATTTCACATGGTTGGCGTGATGAATGATACCCATCTGATCTGTTTCGTGATACTGTGCTTTTCTAGCATAAGTAAACATATTTTCCTCGCACGATTTGATTCGTCTTAGCACATTATATAAAAATCCCTACCAGTTGCCGACAGTTATTACAATATCCTTATATAAATTTTGAACAAGAATACTTGTCTTTTATGCCGTTTTTGCTATACTATAGTTAAATTGTTGCTTATTCTCTAAAGGGGTTTTCAGAATGTCATACGAAGTCGCACGCGGATTTACGCTTATCGAATTGCTCGTGGTTGTTTTAATTATAGGTATTTTGGCTTCTGTTGCACTGCCGGAATACAAAATGGCCGTACATAAAGCGCGTATAAGGTCGTACCTACCTACTCTTCGATCTATAGCAGAAGCGGAAGAGTTGTACTATTTGGTAAATAATGATTATGCCTCAATGACTGAGAGGGAAGAGTTAGACATCACGTTTCCGCAGTCGTGTACACTCAACCCCGTAGATGATTGGCGGATGAATTGTGGCAATCATATTACCTTGGTAACTATTGGAAATTTAGCACAAAGAAAGGTGGGCGCTGTCGGCATGTTATATTGTTACAATTCTTCCCAGCCCTGCGGAGATAACTATGACATGCAATTTTTAAAAGTATTACAAAATCAATACGCGGGTAGCCCCTTTGCCAGCGCGCCGGGGAATTGGGGATGCGGATGTCGACTGGCAACAGATAAATTCTGTGCAAAACTTTGTACAAATACCAAGGCAGGGCTAAACAAATAATACACTGAAGTTTTGCTTTATTATCACTCTGCTATTTTCCTTCTTAAGGTAGCAGAGTATTTTGTTCTGAATAATCCCTTAAGACAACGACTATTCTCCCGGAAGCGGTTGCTATCGTTCCATTAGAATAAGTACAATGTAGTATCGTTTTTTATTAGGAGCGTCCTATATGGCCCAACGTCAAATAGATCCCGAACAGACAGTCCTTTCTTGTAAATATATAGAATCCGG
>CACYBL010000005.1 GCA_902772695.1 uncultured Elusimicrobium sp. | reverse complement strand
TTGCTTTTTGAAACTCGGCTCTTTTGCCTTTCGCTTCTTTTCTGTTTTCGCTTTTCACGAGCGTTTCATTGGACATTAAATTCACCTTAAACCTAGAATTTCAATCCTGCTTCTCTGGCAGAATCAGCTAATGCTTTAATTCTGCCATGGTAGACGCGTCCACCGCGGTCAAACATTACTTCGCTAATACCTTTTTCCAAGGCTTTCTTAGCAATAGCCGCACCTAATGCTTTAGCGGCTTCGATGCTCTTGCCGGACGCTTCAAATTTACCTTCAAATTCTTTAGACAAAGTCGTAGCAGACACAAGCGTGCTATGCGTATTGTCGTCAATAATTTGGGCGTAAATATATTTTAAACTTCTGTATACAGACAAGCGCGGGCGGTGCGCACCGTTTTTCAACAGATGCGCGCGGCTGCGATCTTTTCTGAATTGATATCTTGCTTGTTTAGTAGCCATAATTATTTACCTCCCGCCGCTGTCTTACCGGCTTTGCGGGCAATATGTTCGCCCTGGTATTTAATACCGCTGCCTTTATAAGGCTCCGGAGGTCTGATTCTTCTGATTTTGGCTGCGAAATCGCCGACTTTGAACTTATCGCTGCCTTTAATCGTTACTGCACCCGATTTCGGATCTACCACAACGGTTAAACCTTCGGGAATATCCAAATTTACCGGATGAGAAAAACCAAGTTCCAAATTTAATTTTTTACCAGCTACGGACGCACGATATCCCAAACCGTTGATTTCCAACACTTTGGAAAAGCCGTTCGTTACACCTTCAATGATATTGAAGACATTGGCGCGAGTGGTACCATGCAACGCATTGAGTTCTTTTACGCGGTTTTCCGGAATAGAGAACGTCAAGTTGCCGTCTTTAATTTCCGGAGTAATACCCGCCGGAACCGTGTAAGACAACGTACCTAAAGCACCTGTAGCGGTAACAATATTTTCTTTAATTTCCACTTTGGTTTTAGCGGGAATATTGATGACTTTTTTACCAATTCTACTCATATTCCCTCCTTACCAAACCTGACACAAAAGTTCGCCGCCGATTTTTTCGGCTTTGGCTTGTGCATCCGTCATGATACCTTTGGAGGTGGACAAAATCGTCACCCCAAATGCACCGCGGACTTTTGGGATATTATTATACGCACTATAAACGCGAGAACCCGGTTTGGACAAACGTTTCAACCCTTGGATAACGCATTCATTTTCCGGCGTATATTTTAAGAATACCCGTACTACGCCGCCTTTGGTTTCATTATGGACGGCTTTGAAATTGGCGATATATCCTTCTTCTTTGAGTACGCGCGCAATTTCTGTTTTGATTTTAGAAAAAGGAATATCCACTTTTTCTTTTTTCTTCATATTGGCATTTCTTATTCTGGTTAAGAAATCTGCAATTGGATCCATATACTCAAGTTATCGTCCCAAGCCACTTTCTTTCACAAGAGTTGGCCCGAAAGCGATACTTCCTCCTGTAAATTACCAGCTCGATTTTCTAAGACCCGGGATTAACCCCTGGTGTGCCATCTTTCTCAGGCAGATACGGCAAAGACCGAAGTCGCGATAATATCCGCGCGCACGTCCGCAAATTTGACAGCGGTTGTGATAACGCACAGCAAACTTTTGGTCTTTCGCCATTTTTGCAACCCATGCTTTAGTAGCCATAAAGTTTTTTGCTCCTCTTATTTCGTCGCCTTGCGGAACGGTAAGCCCATGTAATCCATGAGCATGCGGCCGCTTTGGTCGTTTTGGGCAGTGGTAACAAACGTAATGTTCATACCGTGGGCTTTAGGCGATTTTTCTACGTCAATTTCCGGGAAGATATAATGTTCTTTAATCCCTAAGTTCAAATTGCCTTTGCCATCAAAGCTTGCATTGAAACCCTGAAAGTCGCGAATGCGGGGGCAAGCAATGCAAATAAAGCGTTCCATGAATTCATACATCTTGGCTCCACGCAACGTAACGCGCACACCAATAGGCATCCCTTCTCTTAACTTAAAGTTAGAGATGGATTTTTTGGCACGGCGCACTTGCGCAGCTTGACCGGCGATCGCCGTCAAATCTTCTTTGGCGACTTCTAACGCTTTAATGTCTTCGCGAGCATCTTTCACACCGATATTGATGACAATTTTCGTCAATCTCGGTACGGCCATCGGGCTTTTGACATTCATGTCTTTAAGCAAAGCCGGAAGCACTTTTTCTTTGTAGAGCGCTTGCAACCGGGGTTGATAACCCTCGGGCGCTTTTGTCACATTTTTAGTTTCTTTCTTAGTCATTTTGCTTACCTAGATTAAATGATCGGCTCGTTGCATTTGCGGCAAACACGCGTTTTGGTACCATCAGCCGCAATGCTAATTTTGGGCGTCATGGCTTTTTTGCACTTAGCGCAAACAACCGCTACATTAGAAGCATCTAAAGCTGCTTCCATTTTAATAATGCCGCCTTGCTTGTTTTGAGAAGGTTTCACATGTTTAGAAATCATGTTAATTCCGGTCACTACGACTGTGTTTTTCGCCGGGTTAACAGACTTTACTTCGCCCTTCTTGCCTTTGTCTTTACCAGACAATACTAAAACGGTATCTTTTTTCTTAATAATCATACTATACCACCTCAGGCGCGAGCGAAATGATCTTTAAAAAGTTCTTTTCGCGCAACTCTCTGGCAATCGGGCCGAAGACACGGGTGCCTTTGGGTTCGCCGTTATCGTTGATGATGCAAACAGCGTTGTCATCAAAGCGAATATAGGAACCATCTTTTCTTCTTTTTTCACGTGCCACGCGCACTACTACCGCGCGGACAACGTCGCCTTTTTTAATGGCGGAGGTTGGGATCGCATCTCTGACGGAGCACATAATAACATCTCCCAAAGTTGCGATATCCCGGTGGTGACCGCCGCGCACTTTAAAGCATTGCACTTTACGCGCGCCGGAATTGTCAGCCACATTGACTATGCTTCTTAATTGAATCATACTTTATCTAACTCCGTAGTTTTTACAAACTAAGCTCTGGCTTTTTTTATTTTTTTTTAAATACGCCATTTCGTCGTTTTAGAAACGGGACGGGTGCTCATAATTTCCACCTTATCGCCGACTCTGCTCTCGTTGGCCTCATCGTGCGCGTGGAATTTAGCTGCTCTTTTGAGCGTTTTGCCGTAGCGGGCATCATGTACTAAACGTTCTACCGCTACCGTGCGGGTTTTGTCCATCTTGTCGGACACAACAACGCCGTTCAGCACTTTTCTTTTGCCACGTGTTTCTTGATTTTCCATGGTTTAACCTCTATTTTTGCGCCTTCTTTTGGTTAATCAGCGTTTGCAACAGCGCAATTTCGCGTCTTACAGCGCGGATTTCCATCGGGTTAGCGATAGGCGTCGTGCTGTGTTTGAAAAGAAGGTTGAATTTCTTTTCTTGGGCTTTTCCGAGGGCTTCATTAAGTTCGGCCAACGTTTTGTTTTTCAAAGCTTCTTTTTCATTCGTCTTCATAAAACTACCTTCTCGTTACCAATTTCGTTTTGATGGGCAGTTTGTCGGAAGCTAAGCGCATAGCCCGCTTGGTATCTTCTTCAGAAGCACCTTCCAATTCAAACAAAATTCTGCCGGGTTTCACCACAGCGGCCCAGTACTCGGGCGCACCTTTTCCTTTACCCATACGGGTTTCGGCCGGGTGTTTGGTGATGGCTTTATCCGGGAAAATGCGAATCCACAATTTACCTTTCTTTTTGATAAAGCG
>CACYBL010000004.1 GCA_902772695.1 uncultured Elusimicrobium sp. | reverse complement strand
CCGTAAAATGCACTTTGTCTTTATATTTCTGCTTTAACTTCCCCCAGTATTCTTGCTTTAACTTATTGCAATGGACACAGGTAGGGCTAACGAATAACGCAAATTCTACTTTTTTATTTGGCAGCTCGGAGGGCTGTTGGGCAAAGAGCACATAGCCTTGCAAAAGAAATAACAAAATACCCAGAAATTTTAAACCTTTTTTCATACACATCCTACAGTTTTACAAAAGCGGAAATACCACCCATAATCATATCCACCGACATCAAAATCAGAATCATCCCGGTTAAACGTTCAATGGCCGCCAACCCACGCTTCCCCAACAAGCGACTTAACGGGAAAGACATCATCAAAATAATAGAATTGATGATAGAAGCCACAATCACCGCTCCCAAGGTGAGCCATTTGGTAGGATGTTGGGCTGCCGAGATCATAACTATAGACAACGCCGCAGGGCCAGCCACCAACGGAATAGCCAGCGGTACAATAAACGGCTCATCTTCTTTAGGATCATTTTTAGGTTCGCTTTCGTTGCTAAATACTAATTTAACAGAAATGATAAATAAAATAATTCCGCCGGCAATACTCAAGGAATACTCGTGAATTCCAAATGCTCGTAGGAACCATTCTCCCATAAATAAAAACCCTACCATGATAAACAAGGCAATAGCCAATTCACGTAATAATACGATTTTACGACGTTCCGGAGCTACCTTTTTGAGTGCCGCGATAAAAAGAGGGATATTTCCAAATCCATCCATTACCAGCGCAATTGTTACAACAGAAGAAATAAAAGAATCCATACACACCTCATCTTCACCGGCCTGTATTCATTCTAATAACAGGCCCGCCTTTCTTCTATAGTATAGCAAAATTGACTCGGACACTCAACGTAAGCAAACTAACCCTTATTTTGGGGTTGCCTTTTGTGCCGGACGATTATTTTTTGGTAACATATGTAAGAGATGAAAATACTAGATGAATCTACCCGCAATGTAATTAACATCATCAAGTGGTTCCTATTGGCCACCTTTATTGGGGTGGTTGTGGGAATATTGGATGCAGTATTCCTAAAGATGCTGGATCAATCTATCGCCTGGCGCAATAAAATCCCTTACTTCTACTTAGGTTTGCCCCTGGCTCTATATCTGGTAGCGGTGCTATCTCGGCGGCTAGCCAAACACCATAAAGACTATTCTACCGACGCCGTACTCAATAAAATTAACACGTATAGACCGATTTCACTCATTTCTATTTTGAAAGGATTTTTACTTTCCATCGTCACGATAGCGACCGGTGGTTCTGCCGGGAAAGAAGCTCCTTGCGCGGATGTAGGAGCCGGAATATCCTCTATCTTATCACGGTTGTTTCATATGAATGTTGCAGATCAGCGAAAAATGATGATTTGCGGGGTCAGTGCCGGGTTTGCCGGTGTATTCGGCGTGCCGATATCGGGAGCTCTTTTCGGATTAGAAGTATTGTGGGTAGGGCATATTTTTTATGAAGTGATGTTTCCTGCGCTTGTGGCAGGAATCACAGCATTTGAGGTTACTTCATTTTTGGGAGTAAATTATATTCACCATCCTATTCATTTCGTTCCGGTATTTTCGGAACAGTTTTTTCTGAAGATGATTGTGGCCGGAATGTTTTTTGGATTGGTATCTCTTTTATTTATTGAAATTTCCAAATTCATGCGGGTTGTTTTTCGTTATTTGACCCGAAAGACAAATTTGTTTATCACCTGTATATTAGGCGGAATACTCTTAATTGGAATGGGATATTTTACTTCCCCGTTGTATTTAGGTCTCGGCAGTGCCGGCATTGACGGGCCTCTGGGTGGAGCGGCCCTACCTTCCCCGTTTGGATTTCTTTACAAAATCATAACTACCTCCATCACTTTCGCCGCAGGAGGTATCGGCGGCATTGTAACCCCCATTTTCTTTGTAGGGGCACAAGCCGGAGCTATGTTAGCTGAGTTTATCGGAGTAGATTCTGCCACGTTGGCGGCGCTGGGATTAGTATCGGTACTGGCAGGCGCGGCCAACACGCCGTTAGCCGCCAGCATTATGGCTATAGAGCTCTTTGGACCGGCTATCGCCCCCTACGCAACCGTTTCATGCGTCATTAGTTTTTTAATCACAGGCCAGCAAAGCGTGTATCCAAGCCAACGTATTTCATGGGACAGCGGCAAAACTCTTTCTCCCGAACGGCAGACTCATTATGCCTCTTTTGGCCGTCGGTCTACGGACAGAATACAATCTACTCACGTCCGCAAATTGTTGATTAAACAACTTTGGCGGGAAATGACCAT
>CACYBL010000003.1 GCA_902772695.1 uncultured Elusimicrobium sp. | reverse complement strand
ATGAAGATATCCGTACGTATTACCAATCGTTTTTCCAATATATCCTCGTGGATGAATACCAAGACACCAACCGCACCCAATACTTAATTACCAAAATACTGGCGTCTCAACACCGCAAATTGTGTGTAGTGGGCGACCCGGACCAAAGTATTTACTCGTGGCGCGGCGCGAATATCCGCAACATTTTAGAATTTGAAAAAGATTTCAAAGACGCTAAAATTATTACACTAGAGCAAAATTACCGTTCTACGAAAGTAATTTTGGATGCGTCAAACAAACTGATTTCCAAAAACAAACAACGCAAAGAGAAAAATCTATTTACCGAAAAAGACTCCGGCGATCCAATTGAAGTACGCCAATTGGAAAGCGAAGGACGCGAAGCACGCTGGGTTAGCCAAAATATCAAATCTTTAGTAGAAACTGAAGGTGTAAGCCTAAAAGATATCGCCGTTTTTTACCGTACCAACGCGCAAAGCCGTAGTTTTGAAGACGCATTTCGCCGTTATCAAATTCCATATCGCTTAATTGGAACGGTGCGGTTTTATGACCGCAAAGAAATTAAAGATATGATGTGTTATGCGCGTATCCTTGTCAGCCCGCAAGATGATGTAAGTTTGCTACGCATCATCAACACTCCCACGCGCGGGCTGGGGAAAGTAGCGCAAGAACGGTTGGTGTCTTATGCACAAGAAAAACAAATTTCTGTGTATGATACACTTAAAAATGCTGCGTACGTGCCGGGTTTGAGTTCGGGGGCCGTCAAAGCGGCTATCAAATTTGTACAGTTGTTTGAAAAATGGCGTGGGGAAATGCTCTTTACCGCTCCGACGGATATTTTCCATAAAATTTTAATTGAATCGGGTTATATGGACGCAGTGAAAGCCGAAATAGATAAAGACCCGGAAGCTGAATCGCGCCTGCAAAACTTAGATGCCTTAATCAATGCCGTAAAAGAATATGAAGAACGTTGCAAGCGCGGAGAAAAAGAACCTTCCGTAGCTGATTTTTTACAAGAGATTTCTCTTTTGTCCGGTGATGACGAAACACAAGCGGATGAAGGCGGTGCCGTTACGTTAATGACGGTGCACCTGGCTAAAGGATTAGAATTTGACAATGTATTTGTAACTGGGTTGGAAGAAAATTTATTCCCCTTGGGTTGTGATAACGAAGATGAAACCGAAGAAGAAAGGCGGCTTTGTTATGTAGCCATGACGCGCGCGCGTAAGCGTCTCTTCTTAACATACGCGCAAACGCGGCGTAAGTTCGGGCAATTACAGGAAAACTTGCCTTCCCGCTTTTTGTTTGAAAGTGGCCTTGTAGATGAAAATACGATTGAAGAAACGGCCCCGCGTACGCGTTTTGCCTGGGGAGGAAGCAGCAGTTATTCCGGTGGAAATTACGAACGGTTTACCCAACGCAAACGTCAATATAATGAGGAATATAGCGGTAGTGCCCGAAGTGATGAATTTGAAGGATATGCCCGCAGAAGCCGTTTTCAAAAACGTTATGACGAAGACGGTTATGAAATCCCAGATGACGATAATTTAGACTATACGTCTTCTTATTCACATATGCCGAGCATAGGTTCTTTGTATGCGGCCTCAAAACCAACAAAAACGTCCGGCTACAATCTATCGGACCCTCGGCGTGTGCCCGGGGCTATCCCGCCAGTGCCCAAAGTGCCCGAAAAACCAGCTGAGAAAAATGCCGATGGTGTAGCTGTGGGGGGGCTTGTTAAACACGGCGTTTTCGGGCAGGGAAAAATCGTGCAAATTGCAGGAAGCGGTGAGAGTGCTAAAATTACCGTTGTTTTCGGTAACGGTACCCGCCGGACTTTCATGCTCAAGTTTGCTCCGTTGGAGATTTTATAGCCTGAAGGGCTTTTGATTGGCAAAAGAAAGCATTATTATATAGAATAAAGTTTTAAGGAGTCCTTTTGATATGGAAATTACTAAAAAAGATGTAGAACTTGCGGGCAAATTAGCCAAAATGCGTGTCAGCCCCGAAGAATCTGCGATTTATGAATCTCAACTCAAGGCCCTTTTCAATTGGGTGCAAGAGTTATCAGCTATCAACACGGATGAAGTTGAGCTTTCTGATGCACAGTTGTCTGCTTTTATCCGTCCGGACGTGCCCGTCCGTGATGAAGAACAAGCGGCAGAGCTACGTCATACTTTTGCTAGCGAAGAGGCCGATTGTGCCAAGGTGAAAAAGGTGCTGTAATATGATGACGATATCTGAAATTACGAAAGCCATTGCATCCGGTGAAAAATCGGCCGAACAAATTACGCGCGAAGCGTTAAAGGTGATTGCACAAAAAAATCCTGAAATTAATGCTTTTGTGGAAGTGTTTGAACAGGAAGCTATTTCCTGTGCGCGTGCTATAGATGCTAAACGCAGCCGTGGTGAAAAATTAGGTCCGCTGGCCGGTGTACCGGTAGCTATCAAAGATAATATTTTATACAAAGGGCATAAAGCCACATGTTGTTCCAAAATGTTGGAAAATTATGTTGCCTCTTATACTTCCACCGTGGTAGAAAAATTATTGGCAGCAGATGCTGTTATTATCGGGCGTACCAATATGGATGAATTTGCCATGGGTAGTTCCAATCAGACTTCTGCCTGGGGGTTGGTCCGAAACCCCGTAGATACCGAACGGGTACCCGGCGGAAGTTCCGGTGGGAGTGCCGCAGCCGTAGCAGCTGGGATGGTTCCGTTGGCTTTAGGGACGGATACCGGAGGTTCGGTCCGGCAACCGGCGAGTTTTTGCGGAGTAGTCGGTGTTAAGCCCGGTTACGGGCGTATTTCCCGCTATGGGGTAATTGCTTTTGCTTCCAGTGCCGATCAAGTAGGAGTATTAACCTCCAATGTGTATGATGCGGCGTTGGCCTTGGAAGTATTATCGGGGAAGGATGAACACGATTCTACTTCCTTACCCGCGGCAGTACCGGAGTATACTCATCAATTTACCCAAGATTTGAAGGGCCTAAAAGTAGGTCTTCCTAAAGGTTTTTTAGATGGATTGTATGAGGACATTAAAGCCCGCATTGTGGCGGCGGCAGAAGAACTTAGAAAGTTAGGAGCGGATGTGCGGGAAGTAGATGTTCCTCTTGCTAAATATTCTGCTCCGTGCTATTACATTATTACCAGTGCGGAAGCCAGTTCCAATCTGGGCCGCTACGACGGAATTCGTTACGGATATAGTGCCCAAAATGCCGACGGACTGGAAAATTATTATGAAGATTCCCGGGCTTTGTTTGGGTTGGAAGTAAAGAAACGCATTATTATCGGTACCTATGCACTCACCTCCAAACGTTACGAAGAATGTTTTCTAAAAGCGTTAAAAGTGCGGGAATTGATCCGGCGGGATTTTAACAAGGTTTTTGAACAAGTGGATGTTTTGTTAACACCAACTTCGCCGTCTACCGCTTTCCGGATTGGCGCGCACCGGGATAACCCACTCTCTTTATATTTGGCTGATTTATACACTTGCCCCGGTAATATCGGTGGGTTAGCAGGTATCAGCGTACCGTTTGGATTGGATAAAAAGGGACTTCCCGTAGGAGTGCAATTCTATGGGCCTATTTTGCAGGAAGAAAAGATTTTAAACGTAGCCCACTTGTTGGAGCAATGTATATGATCGTATCCGAGTTCTCATGCGGCGGCGTCGTTCTAGATGGGAAAAAAGTACTTCTTGTGCAAGTTAAGAACATGAAGGGCAAGAAAATCTGGACGTTCCCCAAAGGGCATATTGAGGCCGGCGAAACTCCTCGCCAAGCGGCTCTGCGCGAAGTATTGGAAGAGACCGGTTACAAGGCAAGCATCATCCGTCCCATGATACGTGTACATTATGCTTTCACTTTCCAAGGTAATTACATTAAAAAAATGGTGCAGTGGTATTTGATGAAAAAATTGGGCCGTATTGGCAAACACGATGCATCCGAAATTTTAGCCATTCGTTGGGTATCGTTGCTTAAAGCGCACGAACTGGTGCAATATCCAAGCGATATCCGGTTGTTAGATATGCTTATGGCCTCTATGCACATATCTTTGCCGGGTAATGCGGAAGAATCCGAACCTCAGACGTTGGAAGAATAGCCCCCAAACCTTTTGCGAGATACGGGGCAAAAAAGTTTACCCCACTTTTTTGCTACCATCTGAATATCCAACCCAGTACCAAGAAGGAGTACGTATGTTAAAAGAAAAGAGCCGTATAAAAGGATTTACGCTTATAGAATTATTGGTAGTGGTGTTAATTATCGGGATATTGGCTGCTGTTGCTGTGCCGCAATACAAACAAGCCGTACTCAAAAGCCGCTTTGTAGGAGCAATGACAGCATGCGATAGTTTGTTTCAAGCTGCGGAGCGGTATTATTTGGCCAACAATGTTTGGCCTTCCAGGTTGGATGAGTTGGATACAGAGATGCTAGGTGCCTATAACGATAGGGGTGGTTCGGAAGTTATATCCGGGGAGGGCTTTTCATGTTCTTTCTTCGGCGAGGATGCTACCGAGGCATCTCACTCTATCATGTGCGCTGTTCCCAACCAGGGGTTTGGATTACGTCGTTTTTTCGGCCTCCCGGATAAGAGATATTGCTACAGCAGAGAAGAAAATGCGCAAGGAAACGATATGTGCCGTCGGATAACGAAGTTATCAACCCCGTCACGAGAGGCTTCCGGTTACAACTACTATTTACTTCCGTAAATTTCTACAAGTTCATTTGGCGCCCGGTCATTAGCGCCGGGCGTTCGTATTTACTATAATAACAGTATGACTATTTCCGAATTCAAAACCGCTTGCCAAACTATTGAGCAGGAATATAAAACTAAAATTGCCCACGCGGATAATTTGTCCGTTGTGGAAGAACTGCGCATAGCGGCCTTGGGCCGCAAGGGCGCATTAACCGAATTGTTAAAAGGCCTAAAAGATTTTTCAATTGAAGATAAAAAAACGGCCGGCCCTTTGGGCAATGCGCTTAAGACAGCACTGTCAGCCGCCTTGGATGAAAAGACAGAAACGTTGGCTGCCAAACAAATCAACGACGAACTCAATAGAACTGAAATAGATTTAACATTACCCGGATATCCGGTAGCCAAAGGGCATCGTCATCCGTTGGCAGTTGCCCAAGACCGGATGACGGATATTCTGGCGCGGTTAGGTTTTGAATGGGCGGAAGGGCCGTGGGTGGAAGATGAAAAACATAATTTTGACTTGTTGAATATTCCGTTACATCACCCTGCCCGCGATGCACAAGACACTTTTTTTGTAGATAGTACCATGCCGCTTGTGTTGCGTACACATACTTCCAACGTACAAAGCCGGTATATGGAAAAACATAAACCGCCGCTTCGCATTATGGCCCCCGGGCGCGTATTCAGAAACGATAGTTTGGACGCTACACACAGCCCGGTTTTTCACCAAATTGAAGGATTGTACGTGGACAAAAATGTCAGCATGGCGGACTTAAAAAGCGATTTAACGGCTTTTATGAAAGGGCTTTTTGGTAATAAAGCCGAAATCCGTTTCCGTCCGTCATTTTTTCCATTTACTGAACCTAGCGTAGAAGTGGATGTTAAGTGTGTGTTCTGCCAAGGAAAAGGCTGCAATGTATGCAAAGGCAGCGGTTGGATTGAAATGCTTGGAGCAGGCGTCGTCCACCCCAATGTACTGAGAAACTGCGGCATCAATCCGGAGGAATTCAGCGGTTATGCGTTTGGTATGGGTGTAGAACGATTAGCGATGATGATGCTTAATATCAAAGATATCCGCACATTCTATGAAAATGATTTGCGTATTTTGAAACAGTTTTAGGAAGGGGAAAATGAAAATTTTATATTCTTGGTTAAAAGATTTTATTGAACTGGATTTAACGCCTGAAGAACTGGCACAGAAATTAACCGATTTGGGCATTGAAGTAGCGTCTATAGAAACAACCGGTGCCGATTTCGAAGGGGTTTTTGTAGCCCAAATTACGCAGATAGAAAATCACCCGGATTCCGATCATTTACATTTGGTCACGTTGGATTTGGGCGACGGAAAAACACAACGGGTGGTTTGCGGTGCGCCGAATATAGCTGTTGGACAAAAAGTACCGTTGGCCCGTGTGGGGGCACGGTTGGGCAAAAATGTACTTAAACCGGCTGTCATCCGCGGAGTAAAATCAGAAGGGATGATTTGTTCTTCAGATGAGTTAGGTTTAACCAATACCCGGGCACGTGGTATTCTGGTGTTAGATGAAAATATACCGCTTGGTACGGATGTATCCTCTTTGTATGGTAAAGCCGATACACTGTTTGAATTGGAAATCACGTCTAACCGGCCGGATTTACTTTCCCATTGGGGCGTGGCGCGCGAACTGGGAGCTTTGTTAAATAAACCTGTTAAATTGCCGGCAATTAAAGACATCCCCGGGAAAGGCAAAGCGCTGGATATTGATATTCAAAATCCGCAAGCTTGTACACGGTATATTGGGCGCGTTATCCGGGGCGTGAAAAATGCCGAATCGCCCGAGTGGCTCAAAATGCGTTTGTCGGCTATGGGCTTAAATCCCAAGAATGCCTTGATAGATATTACTAACTATGTGATGTTTGAACTTGGGCACCCGATGCACGCGTTTGATTTACGTTTAGTAGAAGGTGGGAAAATAATTGTACGTAATGCCCAACCGGATGAAAAATTCACGATTTTAGATGGACGCCAATTGACTTTGAATGAAAATTGTCTATTAATTGCGGATGCTAAAAAAGCGACTGCCCTGGCCGGCATCATGGGTGGGCTCAATAGCGGCATTCAAGAGGACACAACAGATATTTTCGTAGAAGCCGCGCATTTTGATGCTCCTACCATTAACAAAACGGTCAAAAAATTTGGTGTATCGTCCGATTCTTCCCAACGTTTTGAACGTGGCACAGACGTAGAAGGAGCTATGCTTGCTATGCGTCGTGCCAGTGACTTGTTTGTGCAGATTTGTGGCGGCGTAGCTAGCGAAATTAATGATGTGTATCCAACGCCGTATAAAAATCCGGCGGTAACATTCACACCGGCTGAAATTAACCGTATTTTGGGCACCCAAATCAGTGAGGAACGGCTTAAAGAGATTTTCTCGCGTTTAGCACTTGAATTTAATGCAAACGGCGAAAGATGGATGTTTGTGGCGCCTACTCACCGGCGCGATTTAAACCATAAATGGGACTTGGCTGAAGAAGCGGCCCGCTTTGCCGGTTACGATCAAATTCCGGTCAACCCCTCGCGTGCGTATGTCGCCTTTGTGGACGCGCCTAAAGGTATTGAATTGGGGCGACAGTTTGCACAAGATTTAATTGGATTGGGCTTTTGTGAATGCAAAAACATAGATTTTGTAGGCGAGAAAGAACTAAAAGCGTTTGGGCAAAACCCGCAGTTTTGCATTAAAATCAAAAACGCATTGGCTCAAGGATGGGATTACTTACGCCCGGTACTACTGCCGGCTTTGCTTAAAAATGTAGAAAGCAATTTGCGTTTTGGTAACCGCAATTTGGCCTTGTTTGAAACGACAAAAACTTTTCAATCCATCAAAGGTTTTCCGGTGGAAAATTACAGCGTGGCCGGAGTTTTGTGCGGCACCTTGGAACAGGAAAAATTCTTCGGTGCACCGGAAAAGCCGGTTGATTTTTATTTCTTGAAAGGAATGATGAGTGCCTTGCTTGGCCACGTGGAAGGAGTGTCGTTTGCCCCGGCCAAAGCGGCGCCTTGTTATATGCATCCTAAAATTTGTATGGATATTATGCTGAACGGCAAATCCATCGGTCAATTTGGTAAACTTCATCCACTTACCCTCAAAGCATTTGATATAAAAACGGCAGATGTATGGGCGTTTGAATTTACTACCAAGCAGATTGAAAAGAGTTTTTCTGCGCAGGATTTCAAACCTGCAAAAAATGTGGCGGTGTTTCCACCTTCTTTGCGAGATTTGTCTGTTGTTGTAGATAAAACAATTACATATGCACAAATTGCCTCTGCGTTGGATAAAACGCCGTTAGATGTGGATTTGTCTTATCACTTGATTGACAAATATGAAGGCGAACATCTGCCCGCCGGCAAAAAAAGCGTGACGTTTTCGCTCGCGTTTTTTAATAAGGAGCGCACGCTTAAAGACAAAGAGACCGATACTGCGTTTAACCGCATTGTGGAACAGTTAAAGGCAGCTGTCGGCGCAGAACTGCGTTAATTATGCAAGAGAAATTGAAACAATTAGAACTGCTTGTCTCCCAGTTACTGGCCCGTCAAAAAGAGGTGCAGGAGGAGAACGCTTCGCTCAAACAACGTATGCGAATTTTGGAAGATAGTGTATCTAAATTGAAAGGTGCCGAAACGGAAATGCGTGCCTTGCGGGAGTGGAAGAAAAATGCGCAAATGGTGTTACGCCGCATAGCCGCTAAGTTAGATAAAGAAATTATTAAAGCCAAAGAAGAGGCAAACAAGATTGTATAGCCGTAGATTTACATAATAAAAACGCCGGGTTTTATAACCCGGCGTTTTTTATTGCGTAAGAAGATTACTGCACTCCATGCATCCACTTCTTGATTTGACCGGAGAAGGCCCACACCAACAGACCGAACACCATTAAAATGATGGCCGGAATGGCAAAGAAAGTAGACATGGACGTTTTTAATTTGTCGGATAACGTGGCGAAATAGCCGCCCATTAAGTTCCCCACAAACGAAGACGCCAACCATACACCCATAAATAAGGACATAAATTTAGCAGGTGCCAGTTTGGTAACCATGGATAAACCTACCGGACTCAAGCACAGTTCGCCGCACGTATGGATGATATAGAGCGCCACCAACCACATCATATTGATTTGATGTTCGGGCGATAAGAACAAAGCGCCGATGGCTAATACCAAAAACCCAAAACCCGTTAAAAATACGCCTGCGGAGAATTTCAACGGAGTAGACGGCTCTTTACCTTTGTGGCTCAATTTAATCCACATTCTGGCAAATAACGGCGCCAAGATGACAACCGCAATCGGATTGATGGACTGGAACCACGAGGCTTTTATTTGCAAGGTCCAATTACCCAACCACGCCGGGAAATGAATCGTAGGCAAGTGGATGGAAGTTTGGGCAAATTTGCTTAACGAAGAACCTGCCTGCTCAAAGAACGCGAAGAAAAATATGGCGATAAAGGTAAAAGTAAATATAGCTTTAATTTTATCCCAATCTTCCGGAGAAAGCGGTTTTTCGGCTTCTTTGGCTTTAGCAATTTCGGCCGGATCTTGAATTTTATCGGCTTTGCGGGCCGGAACCAAACCAATATGGCCTAAGTATTTGTTTTGGGCTACTAAGTACCATACCAACCCGATAATCATACCCACTCCGGCAGCCATAAAGCCCCAGCGCCATTGTACCCAAGCGGGCGAGGTGGGTGTCACTTCACCCAGGTATCCGGTTACAAACGGCGCGAAGAACGCCCCGATATTGATACCCATGTAGAAAATGGTAAAACCGCCGTCGCGGCGTGCGTCGTTGGGTTCATAGAGTTCCCCCACAATGCTGGAAATGTTGGGTTTGAAAAAACCATTCCCTATTACAATCAAAGCCAACCCGGTAAATAATGCTACTTTGGGCGGAATCAATCCGTATGCTGCCAACGTGAATTGGCCGACTGCCATCAATACAGCTCCAATCGTAATTGCATGCCGTTTGCCGATATAGCGGTCTGCCAAAAAACCTCCAAACAACGGGGTCAGGTATACAAAGGCGGCAAACCAACCATAGATTTTGTAAGCGGTAGGATCGGCAAAACCGATAATAGCACTAGTCATGAAATAAACGAGTAATGCGCGCATCCCGTAGTAGTTAAAACGTTCCCACATTTCCACCATAAAAAGCATATATAAGCCTTTCGGGTGGCCGGTTTTGGTCACGTTATGTTTTACTTCTTCATCAGTCATTTTGTTATGTTCTCCTTAATAATAAAAAAGGTACTCTATATTATATCAAATATGAAGGATGCCTACGAGGTTTTCCTAGATGCCAACATTCAATAAATCTTGGCTGAAGGACAACATTAATTGATATATGTGATAGCAAGCAATAACCAAATATACACCCATGATAAGCAATACCACTGTGTAAATAATTTTGGACAACGTGCTGATGCGTTTAGAAAGTAACACAAAAGGCAGCGCAAATGGTCCTAATACAAGAGCCATAAGAATAATGCCGCTATGTGAATAAAAAAAACTATGTCCTTGTTTCAAACTGCGTCCGCAATGCCGACAGAAATTATCTGTTTCTTCCACTAGCAGATGGCAACGTTGACACGTGAGCGGTTGTTTGGATAAGTTCATAATTTAATTCCTTTATTACGTAAAAAACGCTTGATATGGCTGCGGGCTGCGGCGGTTTTGGCAAAGGTTAGCCAATCTTGTTTCGGCTCCCCGTTTTTACGAGTGATAATTTCGCACACATCCCCGGTTTTGAATGTATAATCCATACGCACCATACGGTTATTCACCTTAGCTCCCACATAATGGTCCCCGATATCTGTATGAATTGCATAAGCAAAATCAATGGGGGTGGAACCCTCTGGCAACGATTTTACATCCGCTCGCGGAGTAAATACAAAAATCTGTTGCAGGTTGACGTCCGTTTTGAATCCATCTAAAAATTCCCGCGGGGCTGTTAAATCCTGTTGCCATTCAATCCAACGGCGAATCCAGTTGATCTTTTCGTCAAAATTTTTATCCTGTTTTGTGTTTCCTGTTTTGTACCGCCAATGTGCGGCAATACCGTATTCGCAAGTACGGTGCATTTCTTCGGTACGGATTTGCAACTCTATAATATCTCCGTCAGGAGAAAGGACCGTTGTATGGATGCTTTGATACATATTGGCTTTTGGAGTGGCAATATAATCGGTAAATGTACCGGCGATTGGTTTGAATACGTTGTGCACAATCCCTAATGCACGGTAACAATCTTGTAAAGTTTTGGTAATAATGCGCACTCCCAACGAGTCTTGAATTTCGGCAAACGATAAATGTTGGTTTTGCATCTTTCGGTAAATGGAATAATAATTTTTAGCACGGGCCAAAATGCGGGAATCCAAATGAGCTTCTTGCAAAGCCGGTTCTAAATGAGATTTAAATTTTTCCAATGCGGCCTGACGGTCGGCGGTGCGCGCCTCCACTTCCTTTTTGAGTGACGCATATTCGGCGGGATGCAGATATTTAAACGATAAATCCTCTAAATCAGTTTTAATAGTAAACATCCCTAAACGTTGGGCCAATGGCGCATACAGAGAGATTGTTTCGTAAGCTTTAAATTTCTGACGTTCCGGGGAGAGCGCATCCAGCGTGCGCATATTGTGGGTGCGATCGGCCAGTTTGATTAAAATAACGCGTACGTCTTCCGCCACGGCAATCAGCATTTTACGCCAATTTTCCACAGTTTCTTCATCGGTGGAAGAAAATTTTAAATCACTAATTTTAGTAACTCCCTGCACCATGTGGGCAATTTGCGGGTTAAATTCTTTCCGCAGATCTTCTAAAGTAATGTCGGTGTCTTCCACTGTATCATGTAAAAGTCCGGCACAAATAGTGTCCGCATCCAGGTTAAAATCCATTAAAATACTGGCTACGTGCTGACAATGGATAAAGTACGGCTCACCGGTTTCACGTTTTTGGGTTGCGTGGGCTTTTTCAGCAAAGCGATAGGCCTTCTCAATCAAAGAAGTGTCTTGATTGGGGTTATACTCCTTGAATTTATGCAGCAAGGCCTGCAAATCAGGTGCATCAGACATAGTTATTTGATTTGCAAATCAGTTAGAATTTCTTTAGCTGCACGCCGGGCTACTCCCGGTTCTCCGAGCGTCTGGCGCAATTGCAACAATTCTTTCCTCATTTTCTTCAATAAATCGGGATTTTGGAACATGCCTGTTGCTTCCGCGGCTAATGATTGCGGGTTGGCATCATACTGGATGAGTTCCTTTACCAAAGGCCTATCTGCCAATAAATTCACCAGTGAAATGTATTTCACGCGAATCACCCGTTTCGCAATCTGATAAGTGGGCCAAAACATTTTGTAGGCAACCGCCATAGGCACACCGAGCAAGGCGTTTTCCAAGGTGGCGGTACCGGAACATGCCAACAAAAAATCCATTTGTTTACGTTTTTCGTAATGTTTATCTTTTACAAAATGGAATTGCGGGTGGAGAGGCTCGCCAAAGAGTGCGGATACTGCTTTCTCATCAGCATCCGGCAACAAGAACATAGAAGCTTGGGTATTGGGGAATTCCTTCAATATCCTCTTAAAAGCCCGATAAAAAACAGGTGCCAACCGTTTAATTTCCCCGCTGCGACTACCAGGGAGCATGCCCAGTTGCCAGGCGTGTTCTTTGGGATCTGTTATATCATAGGACTTGTCTGCCGGTGCAGGTAAAATATCCAACAAAGGATTTCCCAAAAACACAGCATTACCACCGAATTGTTGGTGGAAGGCAGGTTCAAACGGATAGATGACAAACATTTTACGAGTCAATTTAGCCAGTTTTGTTGCCCGATACTGGCGCGAAGCCCATACCTGTGGTGTTACATAATAATAGGCCGGGATATTCCGGTGAGCGGCCATTCCTAAAACTTGATGATTAAAACCATAAAAATCTATCACAATGATTGCAACTGGGTTTTGCGTTTCCATGTATGAACGTATTTGGTTCATCAAATTAATCCAAAGTGGCATTTTTTTGAGAGGTTCCACAAATCCGCTGGCACCCTTGCTGGCTAAATCATAAAGGAAATGATCACACAACGGCTGCATGTTTTTCCCGCCGATAGCTGTGATGCGGATTTCCGGATCAGCTTCCTTCAGTGCCCGGATAAGGCCGGCAGCATGAATGTCTCCGGAAACATCTCCCGCTACTATCAACATGTTTTTTACAATCGGCGTAACCGTGGACATTATTTATCTCCTTTTAGTTGCCCTAATGTTTCATCTAATACGGCGTGGGCTGCCCGGGCTACTGTATTAAGGGCTTGTAATGGTTTGGGAGTATGCAAATGGCCCGTTTTAGGGATATCAAAACGGTTCATTTTCTCTAAAATGTGCAATGCTAAATCCAATGCTTTAGATCCTTTTTCTCCGCTAGGGGCCGGGGTTTTTGCCGTACGGATACATTCCATGAAGTGAATAATTTCTGCGGTAATGGGAAGTTGCTTTTCCACTTTAGGATAAGAGACCGTTAAATCGTTCATAGAATTAATGACAGGTTTTTCCTTGCGGTAAGTTTTTACGCGGGCATTCATAAAGTCCACGGACACATACCCGTCCGGTTGAAATACGTGCATATAACGAGCACGTTCAAAACTGGCCCGGCTGGCAGTAACGTCAGCTATGGCACCGTTTTCAAAATGCAAGCGGACATTGGCAATATCTTCATGGGGTGAAAATACGCTTAGGCCCATGGCCTCGATATGGCAGACTTCACTGGGAATTAGCGTATAAAGCAAATCCAAATCATGAATCATTAAATCTAACACAACGCTGATGTTCGCCATGCGGCCGTCGTACGGGCCTTGGCGGTTAATAGTGATAAAACGAGGATTTTGAATGTATTTCCGCGCCTCTACTACAGCCGGGTTAAACCGTTCCACGTGTCCGACTTGTAACACCAACCCGTGTCTTTTAGCGGCTTGAATCAAATCCCGCGCTTCTTCCATAGTGACGGCAATGGGTTTTTCCACCAAAGTGTGTACCCCATGTTCTAAAAAATACATTCCAATCTGATGATGTAATTGTGTGGGAGCGGCTACGATTACTGCATCTACTTGGCCAACCAATTCTTCCGGTTTGGTATAGGGAGTGCAGTTGTGTTCCCAAGCCAATTTTTGCGCACGCATTTGATCCGGGTCGCATACGCCAACAAGGTTTACCCCGTCTAGACGAGCTAAAGTACGTGTGTGAAATGTACCGATCTTTCCCGCCCCAATAACACCAAAACGAATTGCCTTTTCTTTTGCCATAAATATGCTCCTTTTTCTATTATACTTAATTCTGCTTGAGGATACGTGCAAAAATGCCTCGCGTACGTAAAAAATTGGACAAGGGGGTTTTTATTAGTATAATGTTTACATAGGTTTTACAAAATGAGGACAGAGATGTGATGAGACAGAAACAATATCAAGCATGGGGTTTCGTTTTTAGCATAGTTTTTGGATTTGTGCTGCCGTTAAACGGGCAGGAAGCAAAAGGAAAAGCAGTAACATTGTCCACGAAAGACGGGTGGTCTTTATCTGCTCTTTATTCGCCGGCTCGCTCCGATAAGAACACGATTATTTTGTTGCATGATATAGGCAAAAACAAAGAAATCTTTACTCCCCTTGAAAATGCTCTATCGACGGAAGGATTTGGTTATTTGGCACTGGATTTACGCGGATATGGGCAGAGTACCGGACGGGGAAGGGCATCTTCTTTCTCCCGGGAAGGAGTGGATAATCCGTTTAATAAAATGACCAAGGATGTAGATGCCGCTGTGGAATTTCTACACAAGAATGGGGTTAAAGAAGAACAAATAACAGTGTTGGGGGCCGGACTTGGAGCTAATGTGGCGGCAAAAAGTATGACTTTTTGGCCGGATATTACCCAATTGGCACTCATCAGTCCTGCTACTAATATACGTGATGTGTTAGCCATTCCGGCTATGCGGCTCTATAAAGGAGAGGTCCTTATTGCTGCCGGAGCCGCGGATAAGAAGCTCTTTTTAGAAGCAAGTGTAATTCGTAACGTGGCTTATTTAACGACCGGAGCAGACGAAGGAAAAGTAACATTTTTGACTGCTTATGACAAGACATCACATGATATGTTAAACCAGTATTTGATTCCGTCAGTTATTCAATGGTTGAAAACACCTCGGCGGCCGGATGTTTTGCCCGATGCACCGGCGGAAACGGGAGTGTCTGTGCCCACGACGGGCGTATTAGTGGAACCATCCACTACGGAAGAAGCATTGGTTCCTTCGGTATTAGAATAGTCAGAAAGGGGTTTGTTTATGAAACCTGCCCGAATTGTATTCCCTGGATTTTGGTTTGGCAAAAGCGATTTATCGCAAGCCGAAGATTTAGCCCGCCGCGGGGTGGGGGGGTTTTGCGTATATGGCGGAACGGCAGAACAAACGCGTGATTTCGTAGAACGTATGAATGAGTCGTCCCCGTATGGACGGCTCTTATTTTGTGCAGATGTGCAGGAAGATTTGTCGGAAATCATAATTGATGCTCCCAAATTACCTGCCAATTTGGAGTTGGCTCGCCGGGATAATCCACAAGATGCGGCATATCGTAAAGGAAATTTATTAGGCCGTATGGCGCGGGCCTGTGGTATCAACTGGTTATTGGCTCCGGTGGTGGATTTGGGATATACATCCCCTTCTTTGGGAGATGACCCTTTTGTAATTACTCGGTTATGTGCCGATATGTTGGCCGGTATGTCTAACGCCGGTGTATTAAGCTGTATCAAATATTTTCCCGGAATTTCCGGCGTATTAAAAACGTTGCCACAATTGGATGAAGAAGAGTTTGTTCCTTATAAACAACTGTTTCGCCGTACTGATGCTGTGATGCCTTCGGATATGATTTTCCCTAATTTGGATGATAATACCCCTGCTATGTTATCTGACAAAATTATTAAAGGGGTTTTGCGTAAGCGGCTAAATTACAAAGGGTGCATTGTAAGTTTCCCTCTTTGTAAAGGGCACGTTCGCTATGAAGAGTCCAGCTCTATTAAAATGCTTCACTGCGGTATAGAAAACATTTTGGCTCCGCAGCATGCAGCCAGTGTGATTGATGCTATTGAGCGAGAAGTAAACAAAGGATTTTTAACAGATGAAATCATTCATTCCGTTTCCAACCAAGAGATGTCTATCAGCAAAGTCCAACTCGGTCCCCAGCCAGATAGGATTAAAGACACCTTTGATTTAGCCCGCAGTATTTTTGGTGTCCAACATTGATTCTGTCTCTCTTTATCTAAAAGCCTCCATGTAGTTGGAGGCTTTTAAAAGATAATTCAGCGGGCTCCATGTTGGGTAAGCAATTGCATCAACTCGGTATTGCCTTGTTTTGTAGCCCACGAAAGAGCAGTTTCCCCATTTTTTGTTTTTACTTTTACTTGAGCACCTGCTCCCAATAGCAACGAGGCCAACTTTACGTTCAATGAAGGACTTTTATACATAGCCAGCGGAGCAGTTGCCTTGTTTTGAATGGTTTCCATTCCGCCTGCAGCCGCTATCAAAGCGGTAGTGTTATCGTTGGCTTTGGCGTTTACATCCGCATTGGCCTCAATAAGCAATTTTACTTTCCGATCGTGCCCTTGGGCAGCTGCCATCATTAGGGCTGTTAAACCGTCTTTTGTTTTAGCGTTAACATCCACTTTTGCCTGTAATAAAACTGGTACAGATTGATATACGGAGTACATCAAGGCATTTAAGCCCTCCTGGGTGGTGGCATTTGCATCAGCTCCGGCTTCCAGGAATAGAGAAATGGCTTCCACATTACCCATTTGTGCGGCAGCCATAAGAGGGGTTTCCCCGTTTTGGCTGGGTTGATTTACGTCAGCATGATGTTCAAGCAGAAGTTTCACGTTATGGTTAGAATCGCGGTATCCGGTGGTGGCGGCAACCATCAGAGCTGTTTGTTTACCGGTATGCGCATTGATATCTGCACCGGAGGTCAATAACAGATTGATCATGTCGGTGCGTGATTGTTCTATGGCGTAAATAAGCGGAGTTTTTCCCCATGTATCCGGCTGATTGGGATTGGCTGATGCGGTTAAAAGTAATTGTGCCATTCCCGGGTTGTTGTTCCGAACAGCTGTCGTCAACGGATCTTTGCAGGCAAAACCCGTACAATTAGGATTTGCCCCCGCTTTTAGAAGTGTTTCCACGATGGATGTATGATTACCCCGAGCGGCGTTTGACAAGGCGTTTTCGCCGAGGATATTAGTTACATTTACATTGATGCCTTGGGCAATAAATGTTTTGACGGTTTCTAAATCGCCCTGCGCTGCAGCTTGTAGAAAATCTTTTGTTTGCGGGGAACGCATCTCTTCCATAGTAATGGTAGGCATAGAGGTTCTCCCTGTCGCAACTTGTTGTTGCATTTCTTGGACTAAATCTTGGACTTGGGTTACTGCTTTGGCCTTGATTTTTTGATAGTACATATAACCGGCAACGCCGATTCCAGCAAACAAAACGGTAACGATAACAAGACTGATAATGCATCCCTTTTTCTTCATGGTTATATAAGCCCCCTTTGTAGAATCATATGTTAGAAAAAGTGTATAAAATGTGCCTGACCGAGTCAACAAAAGAACACCTAAAAAATCGGCAAAAAATACCCCGAGCGTACGCCCAGGGTAAAATAAAAGAAACAAGGGTTACTCTTCTTCTTTTTTAAACTTTGCAACGATTTCATCCTTGCGCCGATTGAATTCCTTCATTACCTTTTCTTTTCCTTCCGCGAATTTTTCGCGAGCTATTTCGGCGTGTTCAGCCAATTTTTGGCGGGCATCTTGAGCATGGTCTTTCATTTTTTGTTTTAATTCTCCGGCATGCTCAAGCACCATGTCTTTTTGTTCCTCATACGTTTCGCTGGCCCAGCGTTTCAATTTACGGCGGGTGGTTTCTCCCTTAGCGGGCGCAAACAACACCCCTAATGCGATACCGGTTACGGCACCGAGTAAAAAAGCGGCGAGACCTGTTTCTGCGTTTCTATTGCACATAAATACCCCTCCCTTAAGTTTGTATAATGTTATATAGATATTCTACAACAAATAAGCCAAAAAAAAAGGCCTGTTTTGAAAGAAGCCCGTTTTTCGGGTAAATTCTAAGTTGTGAGGTTTATACTATGCCTAATCCATCGGCTCCCCGCCAAAACGGCAGACAACTTGATCCGTCTGTACGTAAAACTAATTTTGAAGAAGTTGCCCAAATTTTTACTAAAGAAGAAGCTTTGGCCGAGGCCAACCGTTGTCTTTCCTGTAAAAATGCTCGTTGCCAGGCGAACTGCCCGGTAGGAGTACAAATTCCGGCTTTTATTGCTTTACTCAAAGAAGGTAACGTAGGAGAAGCCCTGGCTAAAATTATGGAAACAAGCCTCCTGCCGGCCATTTGCGGACGTGTATGCCCGCAAGAAAAACATTGTGAGGGGAATTGCGTGTTGCGAGAGAAATTTGGAGCCGTCAATATCGGTATGTTGGAGCGGTACACGGCGGATACCGCGCGCAAGGAAGGTCTCACAAAGGCTCCTGCCTGTGCTAAACCAACCGGGAAAAAAGTAGTGTGTATTGGGTCCGGGCCGTCCTCTATTGCGGCGGCAGCAGAACTGGCCCGGGCCGGGCATGAAGTAACGGTATTGGAGGCCTTGCATGCTTTTGGGGGAGTTTTGCGCTATGGGATTCCTTCTTTCCGTTTGCCGCGGGAAGTAATTGACCGTGAAATTGAAACAGTGAAAGCCATGGGAGTGAAATTTAAAACAGATGTGCTTGTTGGCGCCGCTCAAAAGGTAGCAGATTTACTTAAACAATTTGATGCAATATATATCGGAAGTGGAGCCGGACTACCCACCATGTTAGGTATCCCGGGAGAAAGTTCTGTCGGGGTGTATAGTGCAAACGAATTTTTAACACGGGTCAATTTGATGCAGGCTTACAAATTTCCGCAGACAGATACCCCTGTGCACGTCGGCAAACGGGTGGTTGTTTTAGGGGGAGGGAATAGCGCCATGGACGCAGCACGCTGCGCTATGCGTTTGGGCCCGGATAGCGTGACGATAGCTTACCGACGAAGTGCGGAAGAAATGCCTGCCCGTGCGGCTGAAGTAGAACATGCGGCGCAAGAAGGCGTACAATTTGAATATTTGGTTACCCCTAAAGAAATTATGCAAGATGAAAACGGGCATGTGACCGGATTAAAATGTACCCGCAATAAACTGGGGGAGCCGGATGCCAAAGGGAGACGCCGTCCGATAGAAATTGCCGGTTCGGAATTTATTCTTCCGGTGGATACCGTAATCGTTGCTATTGGGCAACGCCCCAATCCGATTATTGCCAAGACAACGCCGGAACTTCAAACAACTCCGCGTGGTGTGCTAGCTTTGGACGAACAGGGAAAAACTTCTCTCCCGGGCGTTTATGCCGGTGGGGATATTATTCGCGGAGGGGCTACCGTTCTATTGGCCATGAAAGACGGTATAGAAGCCGCGCACCGTATTAACCGTTATTTGCAAGAGGGGAAGTAGTATGGAAGAAAATACCATTTTAGAAAAGAAAAACTTAAACAGTGCGGTTGTTAAATTTGTCATTTATAAACCGCTTATTGCCGCCTCAGCCCAAGCAGGGCAATTTGTTATCTTGCGCGGACGGGAAGGCGGGGAACGTGTTCCCGTGACGTTGGTGGATTGGGATTCAACGCAGGGAACAATTACAGTAATTATTCAAGCCATTGGAAAATCTACAACCATGTTTAATGCCCTGCAACAGGGGGAGAAATTCTTGAATGTGGCGGGGCCGTTGGGTACTCCGGTAGAGATTAAGAATTACGGCACAGTCGCTGTAGTAGGTGGAGGAGTAGGTATTGCTGAAGTATATCCGATTGCCCGTGCGTTGAAGCAAGCGGGTAACCGGGTCATCGCCGTATTGGGAGCGCGAACCAAAGAGCTGTTGATTTTAGAAAAACAAATGAATGAATTATGCGATAAAACGGTTTGTGCCACCGATGATGGCTCGTACGGTATGAAAGGGATGGTAACGGATGCCATTGAAACTTTGCACAACAGCGGTGAAAAAATAAACGCCGGATTTGTTATTGGGCCCATTCCCATGATGAAATTTACTACGCGGCTGATGGATAAATTAAATATAGTTCCGTATGCCAGTTTAAATCCAATTATGTTAGATGGAACAGGGATGTGCGGTTGTTGCCGTGTAACGGTGGAAGGGACAGTACGTTTCGCGTGTGTGGAAGGCCCTATGTTCCCGGCTAAAACTATTGATTTTGATGAACTTATCCGCCGCACGAGCGAATATAAACCGCAAGAGAAACAAAGTTTACAAGCGTATCAAAAAGATCATGTATGTAAATGCGGCTTACATTAACATTGTTTCCGTTCATGAGAAAGCCCCGTTATAAAACGGGGCTTTTTGTTATAGGGTATTAATAAGCACTTTGATAGAATTCGTCTTCTGCTTCCGGCGCCAATTCATCAAACCTTTGATTTTGTATTGTTAACACCGAAGTAAAAAGATGGTCGCTCATTTCTCTGAGGGTTTCGTCTATACGTTCTTCTTTCTCCGGCAGGGACAATTTGTCATTCTCTAATACTTCTTGGACATGTTTATCGGTCTCTTGCAGGATTTCCTCAAATGCTGTTTGTTCTGCAGGGGTCGCTTGCGTGTAGAAGAAGTTCGCAAAATACATTTCTGCCTCTTGGATCCTTTGCTTGGCAGATCGCTTTAATCCTTCCGCCACTTCCTCTTCCGAGCGGTTGTTTAAACGTTGTTGTATCTCCTCGTTAAGTTGATTTATCAATTCGTTTATCTGTTGTTCTTGCCCTTGTTGATAACCTTTTCTTCTTAGTTTGTTCAATTTTGCCAAAGTTTGATCTATTTGAGCAGTCAATTCGGCTATATTTTTCTCATTCAATCCGTAGTACGGTATTTGCTGTTTCAATAGGGCTACTTCAGTTATTTGCTCCATTAATGTACTTTCGTAACTTGCTTGTAAACAGTCATTTATTGCTTTTTCTAACAAAGGTTCATGTTTTTGATAAACACGTTCTAATTGCTCCATTTTTTCCTTATTGCTTTGTTGTTTCTTATCTTCTGTTAGAGATAATCCCGCCAGGGAAGAGCGGCCTTTTCCCTGATCTTTATCAAGGGCTTTTAAGGCTTTTTCATAGTTATCTATTGCCTGTAACACTTCGGGGAATTTATATAGTTTTGCTACTTCTTCCAACGCTTTATCATAAGAGAATTGCTCGCGTTGCGCTTGCAAGCTTGTCAAAAGATTTTCCAAAGAAGTTTCGTAAGTTTGGCCGATAAAATTCTCTTGTATCGCCTCGTTACGTACTGTGGATATAGCTTGGATACGCAAATTTGTTTTGGTCCCTTCCGGCAATAATTTCCATCCTGTCGCCAACCGGGTTGCGAAAATAGGCAATGTAATCAAGGCGCCTTCGTGATCTTTATAATCCCGGTGAGCTTGATTCACAGCGGTAAGAGGTGTCAATTGCGGTTGTTGCGGCAACGAAGGAGTTGTGTCTTGTTCATCATTTTTGAGGATATCGCCGTACTTATCCATTTCAGTTTGTAGTTCTTTGGTAACAGCACTTTCTATCATGGGCTTTTGTACCACATTGGCTGCACGGTCCAAGAAATCCCATCCGGCAAACAACGCAGTACCGCCAATAAAGGAGGCTACCATCCAGTTGTTGGTAACTAACGGCCATACACCTAGCCGAGTGGTTTGCCCGGTATTTTTTGCGTGGCGGGCAATCCGCAGTGCCAAATCCTCCTTGGCATTGCTACTGTTAATGCCCAGGCCTTTCCCCTCGTTTAACGGATTGAACCCGGCAGTCGGTTTTTGTTTGCCCAGTGTCACGGCTAAAACGTCAATGATTTCCGTTTGTTCAGTGGCATCGGCTACTTTTTTGCCTGCTTTAAAAGCCTTTTTAATTTCATCATAGGCATCCGCAATTTCTTTGAATCTTTCGTCGTTTTGTGTGATTTGTTCCGGGGACAAACCCATCCCCAGGCCTTTATCCGTATGGTATTTCTTAGCCAATTTGTGATAGGCTTTTTTGGCCTGTTCTGCTGAAGCATTAGGTGATATTCCCAACGTTCGGTAAGCGTTTCCAAGAGACGCACTGGATGATGCTTGGGCAGTTTTGCTTTGCAATTGGGCCAAATATGATTCAAAGTCTTTGGCAGAAACTTGTTCCCAGCTTCCGGCCTCGGTTCTGCGCCAGAAACCTAATTTCCCCGGTGCGGTAGGTTCCTTTACCTGCTTGCCGATTTGCCAAAATTTGTAAGTAGGGTGCAGTTCTGTATCTAACACTTTTTGGGCAGCTTGATAAATGCCCATATCTTGTTTCCAACCATACAAACTCTTAAATTGTTCCCAAGGTGCAAAAGCAAACGGTTCGGATGAAGTACCGGCGACAGCTTCCCCGGCTTGTTTTTCAGCTAGCTCCCAATAGGCACCGTTTTGTTGGACAACATTGTAAGTTGCTATATCTGGTTTCCGACTGTATAACCCTTTAGGTTGTTCCCAAAGGGGGAGAGCGGATGATTGGAAAGAAGCACCGTTATTGAAATAATTGGTAACTTTTCTTTGTTTCCACAGCGGATCTAAATTGATGCCGTTACGTTGGGCAGCCTGAAAGAAACGGGCACGAGCTAGCGGAGAGCGTACGCCATGAGTCAGACCATATTTGGCAGCATCTAATGTAACGTTGGTGGCTTGTAAATCTTTCATTTGAGAAATTTCGAATGATAGCACGTCTCCCTTGGCCTCCGGAGATTCGCGCCATAAACTTTTCCACATGCGCTGTATCCAATTGTCTGTGCTGGCTTGACCGGAGGCACTGGTCATACTATTATAGGCAAATCCGCGCCGGGTAACCGGAGCATCCATTACCTTTCGTTCCTTAGCAACGGTACTTCCCGCGGCAGACAGTTCTTCTGTCAGAAAAGTGGTTTTTTCGGTGCGGGTAGTGGTTACGGTGGCCCCAATTCTCTCCATTTGGAACGGCATACTCCCACCGTATTTAATTCCCTGGCGCATTTTGGAGGAAAACCGTCCAATGCGGCTTTTTGCGGATACATTTTTTGCTTTGATGGCCACCTTAAGGGCTTGCGGGAACATGGCTACGGCTCCGCGGGTCATTAACAAAGCGCGAAAACCGAAGGCCATTAATTCACCGCCGAATATCCATAAAGCGGCTGCTCCTACAAGACGTAAGGCAAAACCAACGTCTTCCCCTCTTTTCTTGAATTTATTAACGGGGTTTACTAAGGAAAGAGGGACCGGTTGTTTGGCGGTATCATACATGAACACAGGCTTAGGTCCGTGGTTAGTTGCGTACAATTGATCTAACGGGAATTGTTCCAAACGGACCATGTGGGATGAATCGGCTACATAACGGTTATATTGTTCACTCCAAACGGTTTGAGGAACCTCCAATGGCAAGAGCCCGTTAATAAAGCTGACCAATTGGTCCTGTAAAACCTTCATTTGTTCGGAATCTAATCCGTAATTTTTAGAATTATATGTACCATCATAATCACGTAAATTTTTATATAGTGAAACCGCTTGCGCAGCCAAAACCGCGCGGTCCTGGGCAGAAATTTTGAGAGCTTCCGCGGAAGAATTATCTGTTCGTTCGCCGGATTGTTTGTTTTTCAAAAAAGCTTTTATTTGTTCTGCGTCTGCGGTCCATTTATCAGCACTATTAAGTAAACTTGCGGCACCGATGGCCAACACACGGGTATCCGTTGCATGTTGCGGGAAAGACCATTCTACCAACATGTGTTTGAGGGTATCTATGGTTTTGGGATCTGCGGGCGAAATCTTCAAAGTTTCGGTCAATACGCCGAACATTGTTTCCAAAACAGTAGAAAAATCAGTTTGTAAATCGGTTGGCTGGTAATTGCTTTTTAGGTTTTGCTTAGGTTGTTCTTCCAATAATGTTACCATGTCAGCCAATGCACGGGGGCGATCAGATAACAGCGCGTAACGTGCGGCATATTGAGTTTGTAAGTTCAATAACATCATTTCTTGGCTGTTGGGTATTTTGGCTTGCTTGTTCTGTTTCAGCGCGCGCATTTCATTGATGAAATCATTCATAAATTTTTCAAACATAGCGCTGTTTTGTTGCTCGGTGGCAGAACTCGTCGTAACCGGCACTTGAACAAATTCATAACCGCTGGGGGCGCTCGCAACATCCGGGTGCGGAATGGCTTTGCTTCGTGTTTTACAGAATTCTTCGTAGGTGGGCGGAATCAAAACGGAGTCTTTTCTATCCGCAGCACGTTGGGCATTTTGGCGACGAAGATTAGCCAAATGTTGGTTATACAAAGCGCGTGTAGGACGCATCACCCAACGTTTGGAAGTAACAGTTTGTTGTTGGTATTTGGTAGTGAGTGGATCTTGAAGCCCCATTTTCGTGTAAAAAATATGAATTTGATAAAGCAAGATACGCAAAGTACCGCGAGCCATGATGAAATCTTCCGAGCGGTTTTTATCAACCAGGTGATTAAGGCGGTACAAAGTTCGTGCCTGCAAACGTGGAATAAAATCCATCCAAAGGGCTTTTTCTTGGGGGTCTGTCGCCTGGTTCAGTAGGAAGTTCTCTATGGAATTTACAAAAATTTCCGCAGCCAAAGCAGAGGACAAAATACTTTCTCCCGGTAGAAAATCGTTAGCAGAGGAGGAAAGCGGATCCAAAATTTCTACCAGATCGACTAAACTTAATTGATTTCGTTTGAATTGCTCTAAAAAAAGGAGGGCTTTAGTATTAGAAACGGAATCGGTTGTTTGTACATTGTTACGTACATAGGAATGGTCAGCGGGTGCGGAAACTGTAGCCCGATAGTTATTATCTTTAGCAGTCGCTTGAAAAGTTTTTTTAAGTTGCGCATATTCTTCGGATAGTTGGTGCATTTGCGTAACGATTTGAATGACCGATGCGCTGGCAACGACATCCGTCACATCTGCTTGATCGTATACATCAGCCAAAGCTGTCATTTGTTGGGCATACAAATGTTCCAATTCTTCCAACGTTTTGGCGGAAGAAAGAGGATTTTGTCGTTGTTTTTCAATTTGTGCGCTCACCGATTGCCACAAATCGTTGGTTTGGGTAGCAGTAGAATTTTTTTGTGCAAATGTTAGTTCCGGGGCAAAAATTTGGAAAACAAAAACAAAAATTAAAAAACGGCTTATCCAAGTGAACATAGAAGTCTCCTTATGCTTATCTTCTATATTCTATTATATTGTTTTTCTGCCTAAAAAAAAGACCTAAATGCACAAAAAAAAGGCCCAACACAAATTAGGCCTTTGGACCTAAAAAACCCGCCCGGAATTGGGCGGGTTTTTTCGTGTGGGTAAAACTATTACAACAATTTGGAAGCCAAATCGGCCAGGTGGCTTCGTTCCGTTTTAGTGAAGGTGATGTGGCCGTATGATTTTTGTCCTTTCAAACGGTCTACCAGGTAAGTCAACCCGTTTGATTGAACATCCAAATACGGAGTATCAATTTGGTAAGGGTCTCCGGTAACGACTACTTTGGTTCCTTCTCCGGCGCGGGTAAGAATTGTTTTCATTTCGTGCGGAGTCAGGTTTTGGGCGTCGTCCACAATCATGTATTGGTTGGGGAGTGAACGCCCGCGCATGTGCGTAACGGAAGCAATTTCAATTTTCCCGCTGTCCAGCAAATAATGGGCTTTCTCTTCACCCTCATCCGGATTTTTGCGATCCGCCAAGAAGGCCAAGTTATCATAAATAGCTCCCATCCAGGCTTCTAATTTTTCTTCTTTGGTACCCGGTAAAAATCCTAAATCTTTCCCTACCGGAACAATGGAACGGCAAACTACCAACCGGCGGTAGGCATTTTCGTCCATGGTGCGTTGTAGGCCGGTGGCCAGTGTGATTAAAGTTTTTCCGGTACCGGCTGTGCCAACAAGGGTAACAATATCCAAACTATCATCAAGCAATAGTTCCATGGCAAACCGCTGCTCTTTATTTAGAGGTTTAATCCCCCAAGCTACAGGGTCTTGCCCGCCAATTGGACGCAAAATGAAATTGCCGTCGTTGGATACACGCCCGATGGCTGATTTTTTGCTTCCGTCATTCGTTTTCAAAATGACGAATTGGTTTGGGAAATAGCTTTTTGGATCCAGTGTGAGTTGTTTTTTCTGGTAGAATTCATCAATTTGTGCCGGTTCCACTTCTGCTTCCGCCATACCGGTATATAACTCATCTACATTTACTTTATCGCTAATGTAATCCTGCGCAGACAAGCCGAGTGCTTCGGCCTTGAGGCGCATATTAATATCTTTTGTTACCACGAAAACAGGGCGTGCGTTTTTCTTATAAGAGCCTTCTTTTTTCCCAAGTGTATAGGCAATATTTAGAATGGCATTATCCGCCTTGTTGAATGCTAAAGATTGCGGTAATGCATTGGGGCGATCCAACTCAATTTTTAATGTTCCGCCGGTAGGCAACGGTACACCTTCATTGAGTCTTCCTTGGGCACGCATTTCATCTAGCGCCCTGGAAACCATGCGGGCATTTTTTCCACGAGTGTCGGCTTCGTTTTTGAAGGTATCTAACTCTTCAATAACTGCCATGGGGATAATGATATCGTTATCCTCAAATGCATGCAAGCAATTGATGTCGTGTAATAGAACATTGGTATCTAAAATAAATGTTTTTTTCATGGTATTCTCTCCCCTAAGGCGAAGTACAGATATCCATAGTATAGACTTGTTGGAGCAGAAAATCAAGCATCTTTCGCCGAATAGTTCAAATAAATACGCTTATTTCCCGTCTAAATTGTTAAAATATAAAATATGAAATACTTGTGCATACACGGTCACTTTTATCAACCGCCTCGGGAAAATGCCTGGCTGGAAGAAATTGAACAACAAGATAGTGCTTTCCCGTATCACGATTGGAACGAACGTATTTGTGCGGAATGTTATTCCCCAAATGCGTTAGCTCGTTTACTCAATGATAAACAGGACCTAACTCAATTAACCAATAATTATGCCCGCATTAGTTTTAATTTTGGGCCGACGTTGCTTTCCTGGATGGAGAAAAAAGAACCGGAAGTCTACCAAGCTATTTTGGATGCTGATAAATTGAGCCAAGTTCGTTATGGCGGACACGGCAGTGCCATTGCACAAGCATACAATCATATCATTTTACCGTTAGCTAATGCGCGCGACAAAGAGACGCAAATTAAATGGGGCGTTACGGATTTTACAAAACGTTTTGGCCGTGCACCGGAAGCCCTGTGGTTGGCGGAAACAGCATGTGATACGCCCACTCTTTGTGCCTTGGCGGACGCCGGGATGAAATTTGTTATTTTGGCCCCGGGTCAATGTGCACGAATACGCAAGATTGGCACGGATAAATGGGAGGAAGTGGGAGCCGCTGTAGATCCTAAACGTGCATACCTGTGTTTGCTTCCTAATGGCAAACAAATTGTTTTATTCTTTTATGATGGTCCTGTTTCACAAGGGATTGCCTTTTCAGATACCTTATCTTCCGGCGAAAAATTTGCCTCCCGTTTGTTGAGTACTTATAATGCCGGTGAAGAAGCCCAATTAATGCATATTGCTACTGACGGAGAAACATACGGACATCACCAGAAATTTGCAGACATGGCGTTGGCGTATTGTTTGAAAAAAGTAGAAGAAACCCCGGATGTAGAACTGACGGTTTACGGCGAGTTTCTAGAGAAATATCCTCCTCAGTATGAAGCTCAAATT
>CACYBL010000002.1 GCA_902772695.1 uncultured Elusimicrobium sp. | reverse complement strand
TTCCTGTTCCCCGGGATAGTGTTCCAAAGAAGCAATAGAATGTGTATCGGTGACGCTGAGGATAGGCATCAGTTGCGTAGGTGGTAAGGCAAAATGGGTACGTTCTTGGAAAAGCGTGCGGTTTTCCTGGCGTAATTTTTCAATTTCATCCGGATCGGGTGGAAAACACAATCCCTCTGTTTCGGTAAGGATGCCCTTTACAATGTCGCAGTTGGCAGTTTGTGGTAATTGATCTTGGGGTTCTGCCCCGGCAGACAAACGTGTTAAGCGTTCCTGTAAGGCATTTGTTATGCGGTCTTGATATTCATTTTGACGGGCTTGGCGGGTATTTTCCTTGGCATCTGGGTCTTGTATAGAACCGGCGATTAAATCGGCGGCTTCTTTGATGGCTCTGGTCGGATTGATTAAATCAATTAAGCGCTCCGTATGGTTATAAACCGTTCCCCGACTACGGACGTCTTTGGGTGATAAAGCGGCCGGTTGACCTTGAGAAAATTGACGGGCCTGTTTGTTTCCATTGTGAGAAAATTTATCAGATGATGTGGCAGAAGCTGCCGCGAGAGCGCCTGTTTGAGCGGGAGTGCCGTTGCCGAACCCGAAAAATTGCTTGATGGGATTAAATAACCGGGCAAGTTTGGAATCGGGAACTTCTGTCGGTCGTTGTAATCGGGCCGCAGGGGTCACACGTGCGGCGCGTTCTTGCTTGATGTAACGGTCATATGCATTATCTTGTATGTTGATTTCATGCATTCCGGCTTGAGCCGTGTCGGGGTTGCGTTGTCGGACAAGCACCCACTTTTCTTCTTGTTGAGGTAAAAAAAAGCGTGCATTTTCTTCATCCGGATCTGAAGTTACTTCGGGACCTTCTGCTTCCGGGGCATCAGTTGCCGTACTCGGTTGGGTTGTAAAACGAACTTTGGACGGTTCAACGGCACTGGCCGTTTGGATATTTCGGGCGGGGTTGATTGTTTTGTTTTTACCGGGTCGGTTGAAAAGCCGGGCCAACCGGGCGGCTATTTTGGTTAAAGGATTGCTAGTGAAAATTTGAGGTACTGCTTTGGTAGGTTGAGAGCCACTTTCCGCCGTTGGAGGTTCCAAAAACGGCAAAATAAGGAATAAAAACAAGGCAAAACAACCGATTAATAATAAGACTTTGCTCCATTTCTTCATAGTAAGTTCTCAACTCAAAATAAAAAGAATATATTGTTAGGATAAGAATAGTTTATCCGTTTACGACGAATTTTTCAAGTTAAATTAAGCCCTACTTTTCTTTTAGGCCTTTGGACCCAACCGGGAAAGTAGTCGCCGCAGTATATTCCATGATTTTTGAATATGTCGCAGGAAAGGATTTGCACTATTGGCAGACCCCGATGGCGGAGCCGGCAATGTGTAACCCACCTGTTTTGCCAATTGGAGTAGATAATCCGATGGAACGGAAAAGTTTAAATTTTGGTTGTTTTCCCCGGAGTAACTGCCAAAAGCGATACCGATTACTTTGCCCTGTTCGTTAAAGACGGGGCTTCCGCTGGAACTCGGGGAGATGGGGGCGCTGATTTGGTGCAATAAAACCCCATTTGATTTCCGGCGTATCTGGCTGATGAGCCCGGCTGTGATGGTGTTTTGAAGTCGGCGCGGGTTACCAATGACGGTTACTCCTTGCCCGGGCAAAACGTACGCGGAAGAAATTACTTGGACGGTGGGCAAATGACGGGCTTCAATTTTGAGCAGAGCCAAATCCACCTGATCGGAAGAGGCCACTTCCTTGGCTTCCCCGGATACGGTTCCGTCGCTAAATGTGACGTTTATATATAGTGCATTTTGACTTACATGACGGCTAGTGGCTATTAAGCCATCTTCGGTCAATATAAACCCGGTAGCGGTAAAAGTGGCTCCGTTGGGCTGCATTACATTGACGGCGACCACCGCCGGCATATTTTCTTGGGCAATATGCACAGGGCTAGCACCGATCGTTGGGGCAACGGTAAACAAAAGTATCAGGCTGACCGTATATCTAAACATATTTTGATTATATAATAATGAAAAGCAGATTGAAATAAACGCGGATAAATTGTACACTAATTAACAGGAAGGAGTAATAGTATGGAACAGTTTTATGTCAGCCGCAAAAAATATGAAGCACTTGTAAATGAACTAAAAGATTTGAAAGAATTAAAAGCGCAACTTTCTAATGAAATTGGTGAAGCCGCTGCTCAAGGAGATTTGAAAGAAAATGCGGAGTATCATGCCGCTAAAGAAAAGCAGGCGGAGACGCTGATTCGCATCCAAGATTTAGAAACCCGATTGCGCAACGCGCAGATTACGGATGATTTGGAGGTGGACCGTACCAAAGCCCGCATTGGGGCTACGGTAACCATTAAAGATATAGAAGCGGATATAGAATTTACCTATACGTTGGTCGGTTCTATGGAATCTAATCCGGAGAAAGGTTTGTTGTCTGTCAAATCTCCGTTAGCGAATGGTGTGTTGGGGCATGCGCAAGGGGACGAGTTTGAAGCCCAGCTACCGCGTGGGCCGAAAAAATATAAGTTGGTGAAGTTGGAATATAAATAAAAGACTTTTGTAAAAACCCGGGGAACATTAAATTCCCCGGGTTTTTTATGTGAGATAATTGGGTCTTATTCTTTTTTCAAAAGGTGGTCACGATACCGGTATTGTATTGCGGAAACTTCCCCGGAGACTGTGTAATCTTGGGTTCTCCAATACATTAGTTGTGTCCATAATGTTGCTTCCTCGTCGGAAATGTCAGGATTGCTCCGATAATTCCGAGGGTACCAAAGCCCTGTTCGTTGAATAAATTTTTCCAGCTCTTCTAATGTCTGTTCCCGAGTCCAATAAACAGGTGTGTGGGCTTCCCATAATTCCTGCAATTGCTTGTGTACTTCTTGCAGATCGGGAATGGAGGAATTCCTACCCTTGTAAGCAAAAATCAACTCAATAGAGCGGTAAAGTCTAAATTCTTCGTTATCCCGAGTGTTCCAATCGGGCCGACGACCATGCTTGTTGATAAAAGTTTGTAAATCCTCAATGGTTTTTCTATAAAAAGCTAAACGAAATTGTAAACCGTCTGACCTTTTAGCTTGTTCTAAGCATTTGAAATATTCAGCCTGTATTTGTTGTGTTTTGGTACGCAACATTTGCTGTTCTTCCGGAGTTAACTCTTTTTTGTACACTAAACCACGAACGGTTTCTTGCAAAGCGGGATCTACCAACGGATTAGTCAATAATCTTATTATCCCCAAAGTTGGTTGCTGGGGATGACGCACTAAATACTCATAAGAAGAAAAGGCAACAGAATGATCTAATGCATAATAATCATTGATGTCTCTAATAATACTTTGGAGGTCTCCTTTTTGCAAAGAAGAAGTCAAAACTTCGCGTATAGGTTGTTGCGGCAATTGGTCTATTTGGGCTTGTAGAGAACTTTGTAATTCAGGAGTCAATTCGGTTATAGCGACTATTTTATCGCGCAAATCTGCCCCTTGTTTTATTTGCTTATCATAAAACTCTCTTTCCTCTGCACTTAATTGTAAGAGTGATATCCCCGGGGACATATTTCCAAACGATAAGTACATCGTCGTTGGATCCAGGGCTACTTTTTGTACCTTTTGTTGCAATGTCATTGCTGGTGTGCGTGCTGCAGTCAATGGTGTCTGAACGGAGGATGCGGCAGCTTTGGCGGCAGCTTGAATGGAGGAAACTAGGTTTTCAGGCCAACGGAAAGTATTTTCAGGCAGCTGACGGGTCAATGCCGCCTCTGTCCCTTTCTTCAGGCCCTTCTTAGACTGAGCATTTCCTGTGCTTGGTAAAAAGGTAATACATGCAGTTACCACTAAAATAATATACAAGTGTTTGTTCATATCTTTACCTTATCTCTTTTATCTGTGGAAATCAAGGGTCTAAAGACCTAGTTTTAGAATAGGCCCAAAAAACCCGCGCAGCCAGTAATGACAACGCGGGTTTGCGAGTGAGGAATTAATATTTTTTTAATACAGCTTCTTTAGCAGAGGATGCGTAAGCAGTATAATCCATTTGTTGGAAAATAGAATCACGCTGTTCCAAGTTATATACATAACCCTCATCTATGCGGTTGCCTTGAATTTGTTCGTAAAGTTCATTGAACCGTTTGATGTGGTCTTTGGTGCGTTTGGTGGAGTATTCCTTTGCGGTGCCGGTTGTCATTAAGAATGCCCAATCGGACGATTGCATCAATACCAATTCGCGGGCTAACTGATTAAGTGCCCGGCGCAAAAGACCTTCCGCATGAGGGAATTTGTTGGTAAGTTCCATCATTCGTTCGGAAGCTTTTATCAAGTGGCGGTAAATCCAATCATTGCCGCTGTTAAGCCATACATCATGGTATCCTTTATCTCCCCAAGAGGACATAGACGGCTGCACTACTTGATTTTGCGGATACATGGCTAGATATTCGCTGGGGGTAATGAGTTTGATTTCGTTTTGGTCGTAGTATATTTTTTTGAACAAATATTCCAAAAATTCAATACCTTCATACCACCAATGGCCGTATAATTCCGCGTCGTACATGGATACCACGAGCGGTTTGCGGTCAATAATAGTACTTAGGTATTCAATTTGCTTTTGACGGTTAAACATAAAGTTTCCGGCGTGTTGCGCAGCTACTTCGCGTGCAGCGTTCGGATCGTATGCCTGCTTTTGATTTAAGGCCACGCGTCCGGTAATTTTATGATATTTCATGCCTATATTGCGACGTACGCCGTCTGAATGTAAATACGGCTTAATATAGTCATAATCCAAATCATATCCCAGATCTCGGTAAAATTCGCGGTAGCGCGGATCGCCAGGATAGCCGGATTCGGCACTCCACACCTGTTGGGCCGATTCCATATCGCGTGCAAAGGCCGCTACACCGGTTTGAGGGCAATAAACGGGGGCGTAAATGCCGTACTTGGGGCGCGGTGTTCCGTGCAAAATGCCGTGGGCTTCCGTAAAAAAGAACCGAATGCCTTCTTCACGCAAAAATTTATCATCTCCGGGATTATAGGCACACTCGGCCAGCCAAATCCCGCGCGGATTGCGTCCAAAGCGGCTACGATAATCATTAGCGGCAATTTTAATCTGGGCGTTGACACTTTCTTTGTGTACCATTAAAGGTAAGTAGCCGTGGGTGGCACAACAAGTGATGATTTCCAATTTGCCCATGTCTTGAAATTTCTTAAATCCTTGCAAGACATGTCCATGGTAACGGTTCTCAAATAAATCTTGATAACGGCGGAATTTGTTAAAGTACATGTTGGCAACGCTTTCAAATTCCGTGCCGCGTGTGCGTCCAACTTCTTTTTGTGAAAGTTCTACCCGTTGGTTTAAATAATGGCGGAAGCGTTCAATTAGCAACGGATCTTCCATCATATTGCAAAGAGGGGGGGTGAGCGTCATGGTCAAACGGAAATCTGTACCTTCTTCCGTCAAATTTTCAAACACATTGAGCAACGGAATGTATGTTTCTACCATGGCTTCATAAAACCAGTCTTCTTCTAAAAAGTCCGGGTATTCCGGGTGCTTAATGAAGGGTAAATGTGCATGTAATACAAGTGCCAAATATCCTTTTTCTTGTCCCATAATTATTTTCCTTGCTCGCGAAGTGCTTTAATGTTGATATGGCGCGTGCGATTGCCCTTGGCATTGCGCGCGTGAATCGGCAAATCTACTACGCTTCCCGCCGGTAAATGTTGGCGAATGGAGAATTTTCCTTCCTTTAATTCAATATCTTGACCGTTGATGCTGACGATTGCATTCTTGGATGCAGAGCCGTAAATAATAATTTCACAATCGGCCTTGAGCCAGATATCTTCGTCTTCCTGTACGCTATCTAAATGCAGAGTGAAAGATGACCAGGAACTGGGAGCACCCGATGGGGTGAGTTCAGTCAAGTTCCAACGTTGGCCTAATACATGCATGCGTTCGCTGGCACCCAAACCGATATAATCTGCTCCGGATAATTTTAAGAGTTTTTGGAAATCGCCTTCTACAATCATCCATTTATCGTCAATGATATCAGATACTTTGCCGGGTGGTAGAGTTGTAACGTTGCTGCGGGAAACTAAAATAAAATTGCCATCAGCCGTCAAATACCCTAAATCGGCAATATAAGAACGACCGGATTGCGGTGCATGAATGTACCAGCTGCGTGCTTCAAAAATGACAGGCATATCATAATGGCAAACAGAATTATTGCCATCAAACACAGCCACGTCGGTTATATCATGTAAGCGGATAATGGTGCGGGCTGTCCGTAGTGCTTCACCATATTGTGCCCGGATAAAGTCCAAAGTCCCCGTAGTAATTTCCCAAAAAAGAAACAACCAGGCCGGATCCTTAGGCAGGAGGTAACTTTCTGTTTTGCCGTATCCGGTAGGGATGTCCGCTTCTGCGTGGACATCTTTTTGTAAGGGTCTAACTAAAGCACCCGAAGATAGATTATTTTCCATATACACACCCTCTTTTTATTCTGATAAATTATAATTTCGCTAATCTTCTTTATTATATCATTTTTGGGGTATTGTATAGCAGATTTATGGCCCTAGGAGAGCTTGGGACAATGATATTACCGGGCAGATACTTTTTTTTGTATGAGCCATAGACTGATAAAAATCAGCCCTATGCCGATTAGCTCTACAAAATGTGGCATCCGGTGACGGAATAAAATATCCGTACCCATAGCCACAATTGGTGTGAAATACGTAATGGAAGCCATCCGGGTAGCTCCCCAGCGTTGAATGAGTGTAACCATCAATAAGAAAGCTATGGCCGAAGAGAAAATGCCCGCACAAAGAATGGAAATAATCACTTTAGAGGAAAAAGCAGCCAACGCAGGTAGCGGTTCTGTCAACGAAGCAATGCCCAATAATGCAATGGCAGAAAAGAGGTATTGGTGAAAAGTGTTGGCTTCCAAAGAAACGGCGTTGCTATCTACCATGATTTTTTTGGTTAATACATTGCCTAAACTATATGACCAGGCCATGGCCAACATGGCCAAACAGCCGTATAACGCAGAGGAAGAGGTTCCTATGGGATTGGAAGACAAAGTGGGATACATAAAAATCAACAATCCTATTAAACCAACAGTTACCCCGGCGGCTCGCCGCCAGGTAAACCTGTCTACTCCTTTAAGTAAAACTGCCCCTGCCAAAAAGCTCCATATGGGTACTGTGCCGTTGAAAATGCCCCCTACGGTTGGGTCTACAAATTGCTGTCCCCAAGAAATTGCTGCGAACGGAAACAGAATCAGTAGCAAACCGATTGTCCACGGACGCCATAATTCACGGAATGGACATTTCAGGTTTTTGCGTTGTATACCGTAAAATATTATGAAAAAAAGTAGACCGGCACCTACCCTAAAAAAAGTACTCCACCACGGAGGCAAAGCTTCTACTATGTTTTTAGAGGCTAAAAAAGCCGTTCCCCAGCATAATGCCAAGCTGAGTGCTAGTACATAACTCATAAGAATCCTCTTTCGGTTATTATAATAAATTTCTGCGTCGTTCGGTGCGCGCAACTGGATTTGAAATCGTATAATATAAGAGATGAAGAAAATATTATTTCTTGTTTTACTGGTTGTATTAGTGACGGTAGGAGGATATTATTGGAAGTCTTCCCGCCCAAGAAGTATTCCCAAAGGGAAAATAAAGGTTGTTGTCTCCGGTTATGTGCCATACACGCTGGCCAAACAACTTGCCGGTGATCGGTTGGATTTGGAAATGCTTTTGCCGCCGGGTGCAGAACCGCATGGTTTTGAGCCGGCTCCTGGGAGTTTAGTATCAGTACACCGAGCGGATGCTTTCTTCTATGTGTCTGACCGATTAGAGCCTTGGGTAAAAGATGTATTAGGGGCCGTAGGCCCAAATACCCGTGTAGTGATGCTGGCTTCTGCCGTATCGGATGAAACGGATCCTCACGTATGGATGAATTTTGATGCCGTCCGGGCTATGGCGCATACGTTGGCTCAATCGTTTGGTGAATTGGATCCGGCGCATGCTCCTGTGTATCTTCAAAACTTGGAACGTTTTGAAACGGAAATAAAGGAGTTGGATAAAAAGTTTTCCCAGACGCTTGCTTCTTGTGAAAGTCGCGAAATGGTACATATAGGCCACTTGGCTTTTGGGGCACTTGCACGAAGATATCAATTGGAACTAACTTCATTAACAGGCAGTTCACATGACGGAGAACATTCTGTGCGCAGATTGGCAGGACTGGTTAAACATATCCGTAAACGCAAGATACACGCTTTATTTACCGAAGAAGCCGTGTCTCCGCGCTTGGCTCAAGCGGTAGCGGTAGAAACGGGTACGGAAATTTTGCCGCTTTATACGATAGAGCATGTTTCCAAGACCGATTTCAATCAATCGGTAACTTACCGTGAACTGATGTTGCGAAATTTAGATAATCTACAACGAGGGTTAGTATGCAAGAAGTAATTGCGGCCCGGGGAATAAATTTTGCTTATACCCGGGTACCTGTGTTGGAAAACATTTCTTTTACGGTACAATCCGGAGATTACGTTGGGCTTATAGGGCCGAACGGCGGTGGTAAGACGACTTTGCTCAAAGTATTGTTAGGTTTGGAAAAAGCAAAAGGGGAAGTGCGTTTGTTTGGTACACCGCTGGCTCATTTTACTGATTGGCATAAGATTGGTTATTTAGCCCAAAAAAGTCCGGTTGCACAAAGTCGTTTCCCTATTTCGGCGGAAGAAGTGGTGTTGATGGGGTTGCCTTCTTCTCATGCGCTACGGGTTACACGTGCCGAGATTAGGGAAGTATATGATGCCATGCAAAAGACACGCACCCGTGAATATGCCGGGCGTATTTTTAATGATTTGTCTATCGGCCAGCAACAACGTGTATTATTGGCTCGAGCGTTAGTCAGTAAGCCACAATTGCTTATTTTGGATGAGCCTTCTACGGCGTTGGATGCCAAGTCACGCGAAATGTTTTTTGATTTATTGGGAGAACTCAATACGCATTTTCATACCACTATTTTGCTTATCACGCACGATACGGGAGAGGTGGGAAAATATATCTCAAAATTTATGTATGTGGATAAAAATCTCGTTTTTTTTGGCACAAAAGAAGAATTTTGTCACTCGGAAGAAGTAGCCCGAAAGTTGGGGCCGTTTGCCCAGCATACTATTGATCATTTACACAACCAACACGGACATTGTCCGTTAGGGGCTACGTGCCAGGAGTGTCGCCATGGTTGAGTTTTTAAGTTATGGTTTCGTCCAACGGGGTTTGTTAGCCGGTAGTTTAGTAGCGGTTTCCTGTGCGCTGTTGGGCGTTTTTCTGGTTTTAAAACGGCTTTCTCTCATAGGTGATGGCATGAGCCATGTTTGTCTAACCGGAGTAGCGGTGGCTTTGCTTACTTCCACCGGCCCGGTATATATGTCAATCCCGGTAGTTATGCTTTCCTCTCTTGGCATTATGAAGTTGACGCAAAAGTTTAAAATTTACGGAGATGCTGCCATCGGTATTGTCAGCGCAGCGGGATTATCTGTTGGCCTTTTGCTTACGGCTCTTGCTGGCGGATTCAATACCGATTTGTTGGGTTATTTGTTTGGCAGTATTTTAACGGTTACCACTGGAGAAACTTGGTTATGTGTGGGGCTCTTGGTTACTGTAGCGGGGGGAGTGCTTGCTTTTTACCGGTTGCTTGTTGCCACTTGCTTTGACGAAGCATTCGCCCATACACGTGGCATACCTACTCAACTTGTCAATACGATTTTGGTACTCATTACTTCCGTAGCGGTAGTTTTATCGTTCAAAGTGGTAGGTATTTTTCTCATTTCCGCTCTGATTATCATTCCGCCTGTCAGTGCGTTGTTGGTTTCGCGTACTTTTAAGCAAGTGTTGTGGTTAGCGTCCGGATTCGGAGTAGGAAGCGTTTGGGCGGGGGTATATGCTTCTTTTGTATTGAATATTCCCTCCGGGGCAGCAATTATTCTAATTAATTTATGCTTTTTATTTGCGTGTTACGTAGGTAGCAAAAAGGTACGTCGTGATTAAGAAAAAACTATCTGTTACACAGCTATTGAAAGAGCTGAAAGTATTATATCCCAAACATATTATCCCGCTACGTCATCATAATGCGTGGGAATTGTTGTGTGCTGTAATTCTGTCGGCACAGTGTACAGATGCACGGGTAAATACGATTACACCTCATTTATTCAAAAAATATCCTACCGTTCAAGATTTAGCCAATGCTTCTGTTAAAGATGTAGAAAAAATCATTCATTCGGCCGGATTTTATCACAGCAAGGCTCTATCGTTAGTGGAAATGTCTAAACGAATTTGTGAGGTTTATGACGGGCAAGTGCCACAAAATATGGAAGATTTGCTAACGCTACGCGGCGTGGCGCGAAAAACGGCCAACGTAATGTTGGGAGATTATTTCAAGAAACCGGCCGGGATAGTAGTAGATACGCATGTGAAACGGTTGGCATTTCGGTTGGGACTTACCAAACAAACAGATCCGGTGAAAGTTGAAAAGGATTTGACCCAACTCATTCCCTATTCGTATTGGGGGTGGATTGCCATTGCGCTTATTTTACACGGACGGAGTGTTTGCTCCGCGCGTAAACCGCTGTGTGATCAATGCCCTTTAGCTGGGTTGTGTGCCAAGCGTGGTGTAAAAAATTAATTTAGTGTTGTAATATCACGCACTTGTTTATCAAATAGAAATCCCTTTTTATCTCTTGTAACAAAAACATAGGGGGAAAGTATACACTTTCCCCCTATACAAATAACATGAATTTTTATTTGAGTAGCGCCAGCAAAATCCCTGCCGCTACCGCGCTGCCGATAACACCCGCCACATTGGGGCCCATCGCGTGCATCAATAAATAGTTTTGCTTGTCGTATTCTAATCCCACCTTATTGGATACGCGCGCAGCCATCGGTACGGCCGATACTCCCGCCGAACCAATAAGCGGATTGATTTTTGTTTTACTAAAGCAATTCATCAGTTTGGCCAACAATACACCGGAAGCTGTGGCCACTGAAAACGCAATGATACCCAACACCAAAATCCCTAAGGTCTCAGGCACTAAGAAGTGATCTGCCTGTAGTTTGGAACCGACGGACAATCCCAACAAAATAGTTACAATGTTGCAAAATTCATTTTGTAACGTTTTGCTCAAGCGTTCGGCCACACCGGACTCCTTGATTAGATTACCAAACGTCAATGCTCCAATCAACGGGGCGGCAGATGGCAAGAGTAAAGCACATAACAGAAGGATTGCCAGAGGAAATAAGATTTTTTCACGTTTGGAGACGGAGCGCAATTGTGTCATGCGAATCTTGCGTTCTTCATCGGTGGTTAAAAGGCGCATAATCGGCGGTTGAATAATCGGCACAAGTGCCATGTACGAATACGCTGCTACGGCAATAGCTCCCAGCAAATCGGGGGCCAGGCGAGAAGTCAAGTAAATGGAGGTAGGTCCATCTGCCCCTCCGATAATACCAATAGAAGCGGCCTCTTTTAAACCAAAGGCGAAAAGTTGGTTATCCCCAATGTGAACATAGGATAGGCCAATAGCACCGATAAGCGTAGCAAAAATACCAAACTGCGCTGCGCCACCTAATAATGCCATTTTCGGGTTCGCAATCAACGGACCGAAATCTGTCATTGCTCCTACAGCCATAAAGATAAACAACGGAAACAATCCGGTATTGATCCCTGCGTTAAATACGATACCTAAAAATCCCGCTGGCCCGGCAATTGCCTCTCCCGGAGGCATGGGAATATTGGCCAGTAATCCACCAAAAGCAATCGGTACAAGAAGCAAAGGTTCAAACTGCTTTTTAATACCTAACCACAATAAAAAACAGCAGACGGCAATCATTATTAGTTGCTGCCACGTAATGGCATAGATGCCTGTGGTTTGCCAAATTTGGGTAAATGCTTGTGTGAAGTCCATATACCGCTCCTATTTGATTTCTGCCAACGGATTACCCGTTTGTACTTGATCGCCCTGCTTGACGACAAAATGAACCGTTCCTGCAGCGGGTGCGGCCACCGGGGTTTCCATTTTCATGGCTTCCATAACGAGGATTTCTTGTCCTTCGCTTACACGGTCTCCCTCCTTAACGGAAAAGCGCAACACAGCTCCGGGGACGGGGGCTGCCACGGTGGCTCCGGCTCCGGCGGTTTGTGCAGGAGTGGCAGATTTGCCAGCCGCAGCCGCAGTTCCAACGGTGTAACGTTTACCGTTTACTACGGCGGTAGAATCGTTTTCAAAGGAGACTTCATAGGTTTTTCCTTCAACGGTTACGCTGACCGGTCCATCGGATTTGGTAGCCGGTTTGGCGTCTGCTGCCCAGCGGATACCGTTTACTTTAGCTTCACCTTTGAGGTACATAAGCCCTTTGTCAGCACAAGTGGCCACAATAAAAGTGTTCTCGTCCGTCACCGGTAAGCCGGCCTCTTTCAATTTGGCTTCAGCTACTTTAAGGCCTTTCTTGGGATCAGCATCATTAATTTCCAGCGGGGTTTTTGTAGTAGGTTCGCGTTTTAATTGTTCACTGGCAATTTTGACGATTTCCGCATCAGCTTGAACAGGAGTTTTACCAAAATAGCCGAGTACCATTTTGCCGTACCCTTCAGTAATTTTTTTCCATTTACCGAACATCACGTTGGCATAAGCTTGTTGGAAATAAAATTGGGAAACAGGCGTGACAGATGTGCCAAATCCGCCGAGTTTAACACATTCTCCCATAGCTTTTACTACCTCGGGGAATTTATCAAACGTTCCGTTATCGCGCATCATTTGTGTATTGGCGGTTAACGCTCCACCCGGTAAAGGCGAGAACGGAATAATCGGGTTGACTTTGGTGGCTTCCGGTGGCAAGAAGTATTTGCTCATGCAATCTTGGAACACATTTTCCGCCTCTTGAATTTTTTTCGGGTCAATGTCTAACGTGTATTCGGTACCACGCAAGGCATGCCACATGGTTAAAATATCGGGTTGGCAGGTACCACCGGAAACGGGTTTCATGGACAGGTCTAACGAATCGGCTCCCGCTTTGATAGCTTCCAAACAGCAAGCAATAGCGTTGCCGGCAGTTTCATGCGTATGAAAAACGATTTTGGTGCCTTGCGGCAAAATGCGGCGGGCCATAGCGATAGTTTCCCCAACGGTATGGGGGGTAGAAGTACCGGAAGCATCTTTGAAACACACAGAGTCAAAAGGCACGCCGGACTTCAAAATATCACGCAGTACTTTTTCATAAAATTCAGCGGTATGGATTTTGCCTGTTGTATCCCAACCCGGCGCAAGGGACATCATGGTCACGCAGATTTCGTGTTTAAGACCGGCGTCATGGATGCATTGACCGGAGTAGATGAGGTTGTTGACATCGTTAAGGGCATCAAAGTTACGGATGGTGGTAGTTCCGTGTTTTTTAAATAATTGGGCATGTGCTTTGATAACGTCAGAGGATTGGCTGTCCAATCCCACCACGTTCACCCCGCGGGCCAATGTTTGCAAATTAGCATCCGGTCCGGCGGTTTTGCGGAACGTATCCATCATATCAAAAGCATTTTCATTGCAATAAAAGAAAAGTGCTTGAAAGCGGGCCCCACCGCCAAATTCCATATGGGTAATGCCGGCATGGCGGGCGGCTTCTACCGCGGGCATGAAATCTTTGGTTAAAACACGCGCACCGTAAACGGATTGAAAGCCGTCCCGAAACGCAGTAAGCATAAAGTTAATTTTTTTCATACAATACCTCTAATCCTAAATTTTATTTACCTTGAAATTTTTTTGCTGCAGCGATAGCTACTGCCAAAAGCGTATTATCTGCACCGGCCGTGGCAGGTACGGAGGAAGGAAAAGTCTTTTCCATCCACGCTACAAACGCCCCCAAGATCTTCATCATTCCAATCAGTAAGATTAAGAACGAAAACACAATCATCATTCCGATAGCGGTGATGTTGAGTGATTGCAAAAATAAGTTTTCTGCATTCATGATAATACGTCTCCTATGTATATTTCTTTAGGGCCTTGGGCAGTGCGCACGAGTAACGTGCCGCGAGGCGAAATGCCTTCTGCCAGGCCTGAAATCGTTTTATTGCCGTTTTTAACCGTGATTTCTTTACCAAGGGTCGTAAACCGTTT
>CACYBL010000001.1 GCA_902772695.1 uncultured Elusimicrobium sp. | reverse complement strand
TGATAGGCATGAAAAGAAAAAATAGTTTGTAAATGGGCCCAAAGCATATATGTATTATAGCAATTTGTACGGCGTGCCGGCGGATGGAAAAGAGCAAACGGTAATCTCCGGCAAACGAACTGTATCTCTCCGGTTTGTTGATTAAAATATAGGCACACACTTCCTGTTTACCGGTGGTTTGGGCTTTTATTTTTTGTCATGGATATCTGTGCGTGGCAAAAACCGGCCGGTCCAATGTCATGTTTTACAAACGCTCTAAGGATTTGGCGTTTTTATTTTGGCAAGTTATTTCTGTTCCCACGAAAAATGTTTGGTTTTTGCGGAAAACACACGATAGTTTTTTAGAAACCGGATTTTGTGCGGTAGATGTTTCTGCCGGTACTAGGCATGCAAGCCGGGTACAGGAATATGTTTCCGAGCATTGGGGAAAAGCAGAGGAAGGAAAATTGGCAATAAACCACGAAAAATCCAAATTATATTTGAGCGCTTGCAAGAAATTTTCACAAGAAAGCGTTTGAAAAGGACAACGTGGTTCGGCCGAGGTGTACTCTGTGATCACGGTTTGGTCCAACAATGTATAACGTTCTTGATCTATAGGGTCTCCTTGCACACGGTAAACGTCAAAACACCGGTATCCCGGTTGTTCTTGTTTGCTACAGGTGAATTGATCAAAAATATTTTCTCCGGGGCAAGAGTCTTCAACAGCGGTTGCATCTATGGACAAATACTGAGGTCGTTGGCGCAAAGTAACCGGTTTATAGGGAGTTTGCGCCAAACAGAAAAATAGTAAAAACAGAATGTATATTTTCCGCATACGGGTATAGTAGCAAATTCTTACCGTTTAGCAAAAAATATAATAAGCTAAAAAGGGCTATGCCCGTACCCGCGGGTTGTGCGCGCGTTCGGTGGGGTGGTTGCAAGGACGGGGTATTTTATGTAAGATATAACCGTCATGGTTCAAATCCTGTACCAATAGGGAGAGTAGTATATGTCCAAAAATATTTTTTCTTTTTTTTCTAAACATGCAGCTTCGGCGGATGCGTTAAAAACACTCACTCCGGAAATGTTATCCTTTTTGGAGCAATTGCCTACGGCGGTTATTTTAGCAGATCAAACGGGTAAGATCGTGCTTGCTAATCCGGCAGCTCTCTCTTTTCTGGGATATGATCCTAAATCCTTATCGGAAATGACAATCCAGCACTTGGGTATATCGGAACAACAATTTAAGGCCTTGCAGAGTACTACGGTGACCTCCAAATATGTGTTAATGCTACAAGGAGGGAATAATAAAAAAATCGCCGCGAATTTGGGAGCCAAACCTTTTGGACAAACGGGATTGGTTTTGATTAGCTTAGAAGAAATGCCCCAATATAAACAACAGGAAGGGGAAAAAGCATTTTTAACAGCTATATTGGACGGATATCCAGGCCCGGTATTTGCGCAGGATGTAAGTGGGCGCTGTGTGTTCTGGAACGAACCGGCCCGAAAACTTTTTGGACATACCATTCAACAAGCCCAAGGGCAGATTGTTTATCAGTTATTTGCACAGAAATTTGCCGCTTCTCTCCACTGGATGGACGAAGAACTCTGCGCGGGAAAAACGCTTAAAAAACCACTCTATTTGCCTTACCCTACTTCGGACGGAAAGACCTTGCAACTGAGTGTGGAAAAGGTGCTTCTGCCCGGGGGTGATAAGCCCACGCAGTTTATTGTCACTTTTTTCCGGGATGTAACTGCCGATTGTGAACAAGCACAAAATTTGGAAAGAAGTCATAAATTGTTACAGGCTATTTTGGAAAATATTCCGCTGGGTATATATACACGTGCCAGCGACAGAAAAGTTACCTACATTAACAAACAAGGATTGCATATTTTAAACGAGACGACTTCTTCCCTGGAAGAAAAACATTCTTATCAAGAGGCTAGCGAATCGGAAGGGTACGTCCAACGTGAACAACAGATCTTGCGTGAAGGTAAAACGTATGAATACCCGGAAGAAGTTTATGTGGATTCATCCGGGAAAGAGCGAATCGTACACATGATTAAGGTGCCGCTCATGGACGCCGGTCCTAAACCTTTGGTGTTGACTATTGTGGAAGATGTTACCAAACGCCGCCAACAGGAAGAAGAAATTCGGCGTGTGAACGGATTTTTATCCGCCATTGTGCAAAATGCTCCTATCGCGTTATATGCCCGGGCCGAAAATGGCAAGATGCTCCTTTACAACAAACAGTGTAATGCATTGTTTGGAATGATGGAAGAACCTCAGTTTGATGAGAAAAGCGGTTTGCCGCATGAAACGGCTGAGCAGGTTGCAAATTATCTGAGCCGGGAGCATGAAATTTTGGAAAAAGGAGAGACGTTGGATATCCCGGAAGAGGAGTATGTTACTTCGGAAGGGAAAAAGAAATTACTGCATTTGGTAAAGGCACCGGTACAAGACAGCCGTTGCGTGATTACCCTGGTGGAAGACGTTACCTCCCGTAAAGAGCAGGAACGTGCTTTGGTTGAATCCAAAAACTTTTTACAAACAGTCATCAATCAGCTGCCGGTTTCTCTGTCGGTGAAAAATTATGCCGGCCAGTATATTTTGTGGAACAAAAAGAGTGAAGAGCTTTTCGGTGCTTCCGCACAAGAAGTGATTGGCAAAAATGCGTACCGGGCAGATCTGAATAAAGAACAGTCCGAATTTGTACGTGAGACAGATTTGCGTGTATTTGAAAGCAAAAAAGAACAAAATATTGCCCAGGAATTAATTTCTTCGGCCAAAGAAGGTATTAAAATCATGCATACAGTGAAAACTCCGGTTTACCATTCCGACGGAACACCGGACTGTCTGCTAATCGTATCCGAAGATATTACTGCCAAAACAAAGATGGAAAAACAAATTCGTGAAGCCAGTGACAAGAACATTCTATTCATTGAAAATGCCCACGAAGGGGTTGCTATGATAGAGGATGGTAAAATTATGGATGCCAACCGGGCTTTCTTTTCCATGTTGGGGTTTGACGATTTGACACAAATTAAAGGCAAAATGTTGTCGGATCTATCCACAGAGGATCATCGGGTATTCTTGAAGGAGAAATACGAAGCGGTCCGGGCGGGTACAGAGACGGACGCTACACCGATTGATATCCATTTTATTAAGAAAAACGGTGGTAAATTGGAAGGTAAATTTTCCGCCATATTGGCTACCTACTTGGGTCGTCGTATCGTGTTGGGATTTGTCAGTGATGTAACGGCTGAAAACCGGATTTTACGAAATATCAAGCAAGAACGGGATGATTTCCGTCGGGCTTTTGAAAATAGTTCAACAGCTTCCTTTATTTTATCGACTAAGGGATATATTTCCGTCATGAATGAGGCCTGCCGGAAACTTTTTGGATTTACGACGGAAGATAAAAATTTCTATTGTAACGTATACATCCGGCCGGCTATTTCGTTGGCAGCACGTCGTCTAATGAAGCAGGGCCTCCCTGCAAATATGACTTATACCTTTGATTTTGACCGGGCTGCCCGTAAATTCCCGGATCGGATTAAAGGGAAGGGACAGTTAAAATTAGCAATTGAATTTGCGCCGATTTTCAAACGAAACACTAAGGACGGTATGGTAGAAACGCAATATTTGGTTTCATTACAAAAAATATCAGCGGAAACTACCCCGAATGAGGAGCCACCTTCCGATACACAGCTTCCCAAACCTCCGGCTGTTTCTGCCGAAACGGGTAGTGCTCCCAAGAAAACATTACATTTGCCCCAATCGGCCAAAAAATCAAATCCGTTGCCGCCACTTCCTCCGACCCTGGTAAAAAAGCGGGGCGTAACAGAAAATTCTGTCATTCTTCCCAATAGCGAACCCTACGCATTATGTGATGAAAATTTTATTATTACGGATTGTAACGAACAACTATGTTCGTTATGTGAATTACAACCGGATGAACTGAAGGGACAGGACATCCGGTTGCTTTTTCATCCTGATGAAAAGCCCTTGATAGAGCAAGATTTCCAGTTGCTTAAAAAAGACGGTACGTTATCCAATCGGGAATATACTATCCATTTGGGCAGTAGCCTGGAAACTTGTAAGGTCCGTTTGATGGCTGTAAGACAGGAAAACGGACTTTTCTTATTTGTCTTACACAGTTTAGCTTTTCATTTGCAAATTATGAAAATTTTAGAAGAGCGTTCTGCCCAATTAAGTGCCCTGTATGCCGCAACGGACGGGGCGGTGTTGCGGGTGGAGTTAGAGAAAGGAAATTGGGGATCTTTGGAACAACTGAATAGTTGGTTGTCCAAGAAAACCGGGTATACTCACGAAGAATTGGCCCAAAAACAGTTTAGTGATTTGTTTGAGGAACCTTCCTCGGAGCATCCTTCGGTTGCCCTCACCTTGGCCCAAGCTCAACAAACTCTTGCTAAAGAGGGGAAAGCGTCTTTTGTTTTACCGCTACGGGTTAAAGAAGGGGAATGTTTACAAGCTCAGGTTACCCTATCATCTTTAGAGGTTTCTTCCTCCCGCTCCGTATTGGCCGTCGTGAGAGATTTGTCCGCCCAACAGGCCATTTACGGAAAATTATCTAAGGAGGCGCAAGAACTGATCAGTTTGCGGCAAACCTTGCCGGGGCTATATTTGCGGGTAAATGACAAGGGGAAGGTGTTGGAGGTGTCTTCCAATTTATCTTATTTGGATGAAATCAAAGCCCAGGAATTATTTTTATCCAAGGAGCTTACCGAGTGTTGGCCGCAAGAAGCTGCCGCCCAAGCTTTATTTACGCTGAAAGAAGCACTTTCCATGCAGGTTCGTTCTCACTTTGATTTTCGGTGGGAGTATGCGGGGGAAATTCGGTATTGCGAGGCAGAAATTTCTCCGCTCAAAAACGGAGAAGAAGCTGTATTGTGGGTGAAAGATATCTCCCAACGGCAAATCTATGACCGTCAATTGCATGAATTATACCGTTTGTCACAAGAAACGGGCTTAAGTATGACGGAACAAGTTAAAAAGATATTGTTACTAGGGAAGGATATTTTTGAGGCGGATTTAGGAGTGGTATTACGTTTTGAACCGCGGAAAAGTAAATTTGAAAGTGTTGTGTTGTACACATCTCCCAATGCATTGAAAGTAGAACGGCATATGTCGTTCCCTGTGGAAGAATGTTTGCAAGATGTGGTGGAAGGAGCCACGGTGTTATTGCCGGATTTAGGGGGCTTCTCTTGTACGGGGTGTTTACATCAGGAAAGACGGCTGAATGCGTTAGTAGCGGCTCCTTTAATAGTAGATGGTAAAGTAGAAGGGGCTTTATGCTTTGCTGCCCGGCGGGCGCGGAATCGTTTTGCGGCCGGGACCGAGGAACTCCTTGGGTAAATGGCGCGGTTATTGGCGTTGCGTATAGAATTGCGTCAAGCAGATAAGATGTTAGGGGATGCCTCCCGTGTTTTTACGCGGACACTGGATGATGTGCAGGTACCTGCTTTGAAAGTAGATCCTGATTTCTTAATCACCTATGTAAACGAACCAATCCTGCGTTGGTTGGCCCGTCGCAAAGAGCAATTAATTGGACAGGATTTGTTTTCAGAACTCATCCGACACGAAGATATTTCCAGACGTACGTTACAGGATGCCTTACGCCAGGCCGAAGGCAAATCCTCCTGCCAGGTCAAGCTGGAGGTATTGCTTCCCACGGGTTTATATCAAGAGATAGAGTGGGATGTTGTTGTTTGTAAAAATGCACAAGGCGATTTGGATGGCTATGCTTTTGTGGCCAGTGGCGTAGGGAACTAAAAGGGTATTGAAATTTGAACAAACGTTTGTTAAACTTATAGGTAGGTGGTTGCCGGCTATCTAAATGGCCCGCAGGAGTGTTTATGATAAAAAGAGTTGTCGGATTATTAATTTTAGGTCTATCTGTAGGGTTGTGTTACGGGGGAGAATCTTTTACTTTTGTAACGTCTTTGTCTGCCCCCGTCGGGACTTTTGCCACGTTGGAGACGGCGGACCCGAATAGTCAATCTACCAGCAGCAAGGTTGATTTTTGTTCCGGGAATACTGATCAAGGAACTATTGAATTGTTGGGCAGTAAGGCACCTTGGCTTAGCAGAATAACTATGGAAGGCAACTCCGAATTAATTGGTGATGATCAGCTCATAGAAGTGCATGCCACTGCGATTAATCTTCGTAGGACGGGAAAAATTAAAGGGAAATCTTTGCTAGCGAATCAATTAACGCCATCGAATACGATTTCTACGCGGATAACTACTGCCCAAACTTTATATGTTCCGAAAGTTAACGCACTCGTAGGCGTTACCTGGGGATTAAGATGGTTGTTACCGAACGATCCGCAAAGTAGAAATGCTCGGGTGAGTTTTACGGATACCCAGACAGGGGTCAACGCTAACAGGGATTTTCATTGGACCAACTATGAGCAAATCGATCATTATGTTCATGAAGAGAATCCCGACTATGCGCGTCAGTATTTGCTCCGTAGCAAAACGTTTGTGGAAGGTGGCGGCATCGGCCCCGGTGGTGGTGACGAACCACCGATTCTTCCACCTGAACAACCATAGAAAAGGTTATAAAACTTACTTTCCAGCCGCTCGCTTTTGCAAGAGAGCGGCTATTTTTTTAGTAGCTGAAGATGGCTTTTTTTGCAAGAGTAAGCGGGTTTGTTTAACTAATTGCGGAGTCACTTGCGCTCCATATTCTACTAGTATTTTTACTACATCTAAATTCCTGGTAACTGCTGCATAATAAAGGGGAGAAAAACCGTTGTAGGGCGATAGGTTCGGGTCGGCTCCGTGTCTTAACATATAGGCCAACAAATCCAGGCGATCTTTCTCACTAGGATATGGCTGAGTCACGGCCATGAGAAGGGCAGTCGCCCCCAAATTGGTTTGCACATTCAAATCTGCCTGGCGGAAAATGAGTAATTTGGCAGCTTCGGCATTTCCGTCCCGTGTTGCAATAAACAGGGGCGTCCAACCATCCGGTGTTTGAGCATTAATATCCATTCCTTGGTCCAATAAAAAATTAATAACGTCTTCATTCCCACTAGAGGCCGCCGCGTGTAAGGCATTAAATTCTACATCTTTATACTCACGCTCAGAGTCATTAAAACAGAGCGTGGCATCCCGCGTTGCTCCGTTTTCTATGTCATCTTTAACGGCTAACAAATCGCCGTAATATGCGTCCGCTACCAACGTTTCCGATTTTTCTCTTTTTTCTTGCAACTGGTAAGTAATACCTAACCAACAAACCAAGACTAAAATAAAAAACAATGCAATTTTACTTTTCACTGGGCATCTCCTGCCGTCTATTCTAACAAAAATTAAGTTATAAAAAAAGTAGTATAATAAAGCTATGAAAATGTTCACCTGGTTAGATCCTTTCCGTCAAGGCCCCTGGTATTTTAGGTGGGGATTTTGGAGCTTGGTCATATTTATAGGGACTTGTGTCTTTTGTTGTGTCCACTGGGACAGCCGTTTCTTTGGCAATTGTATGGAGAATATCTTTGTTTCTTTCCCTAACTACCTGGTACACGAAATGTTAGGTCATAATACTTTTGGGAAGCTGGGATACATGCTTCCCGATAAAATAGGCGAGTGGTGGATTTTTGCCTCCGGTAATGGCATAGAAACATTGTTGCCGCTTAGTTTAATTTTTGCTTGTTTGCGTATAGACGGGGGAAAATGGTTACTTGCGCCGTTGTGGTATTGGTTGGGAAGTACCTTGTACGGAGCCGGAATATACGCTGCGGATGCCCGGGCTTGCAAATTGCCATTGACTTCTGCCGATATGATAACCAATTATGCTCCGGGGACTGTTAAAGGGGACTGGTATTATATTTTGGGGCCTTTGGGCCTTCTTGAATATGATATTATTATTGGGCGTATTTTAATTTGTTTGGGGATGATTTGCCTGGTGTTGGCCGTGTATAGTGCTTATTATTATTGGCAGCACGCGGGAGAAAATTAAAAGATTTTTTGCTACAATCTTGATACCTAACCTAGGAGTACATATGCAAAAAGGAAAGAGCCGTACGAAAGGTTTTACGCTTATAGAATTGTTGGTAGTAGTACTGATTATCGGGATATTGGCTTCCGTAGCGTTGCCGCAGTATCAGGTAGCGGTAGCAAAAAGCAGGTATGTGCGTTTATTTTCACTCCTACGGCCCATACGGGATGCGCAGGAAGCTTACTATTTAGCTAATGGCAGTTATGCGCATACTTTTGGTGAATTGTCTGTAGATATCCCTACACCGGATACTTTACGTACAGCTACCGAAGGTATGGGTAGTGGCTCTGATTTTGCCCAATACGACGGCGGAAAGATGAAGTTGGTAGTACTCACTACCGGGAATAATGTTTCCGGAAATGTTGCTTCCAACGGAATAAATGTGGACCTAGTGTTTGAATTAGCGAATAAATCTTCTTTCAGTTGTCCTTCCCGCATCATAGCCACAAGTGCCAAAACCCGACCTCTGGGAGACAAAGTAATTAAGTCCATGGGCGGTACGTTGTACCAAGAAAGTGGAAATTGGAATTATTATTGTCTTCCCTAATATCGTCAATTAAAAATGACCACCCCTAAAGTCCTCCTTAGGGATGGCCATTTGTTTTGCGAAGGAAAGCCGCTATATTATTCTTCAAATAACATTTCGTCTTTTTGAATTTTATTGCAAATTTTATTGCATTTGCAAGTGGCCACGCACGGCTCTGGTAATTTTAGGAGAATGCGGGTATCGCAATCGTTAAAATCGTCAGCCATTTCACTGATCAATTTGGCGTGTTTGCTGGCCAGTTTTGTAAATTCAATACCGATGGTATATACGTTTTCGCGTTCTTTTACCCAGGCTAAACGGGCTTCTACTTCTATTTTTTCGGTGCCGGGCAATTGCAAACTAATGGAGAAATGATCTGCCAAAGGAGCCCCCAAAAAACTGATCATACGCATTCCGGAAGCTGACAAATCTGCCAAAATAGCTACCAAAGAAACTTCCTTTCCTTCTTGGGTTTTGTAATGCAGATTGACGGGTTCAATCAAGTTACTGATTACCGGCATGCGCGGATGGCGGCGTCTATCGGAAGAAAAATTTTTCTTTTTCATAAGTTAATCCCTCGCAAATAATAAAGTTCCTACGGCTTTTTCAATAGTTACGTTTGCTACGTTTCCTACTGGGTGATTGCTTTTTGTTTTCACCCAAAAACCACCGGACGAACGGCCTTTGTCAGGTGTTTCAAACAGTACTTCTTGGGTAGTGCCTACTTGGGCTTGATAAGCCGCATCAGCCAACCCTCTTACTTTATTTAACAAAATATCAAGTCTTTGTTCCAGCGTCTGTTGCGCAAGCTGTGGCATTTGAGCGGCTACTGTTCCCTGGCGGGGGGAATATTTATAACAATATGCCGTCGTAAAACGCGCTTGATCTACCAAAGATAACGTTTGTTCAAAATCGGCCTGGGTTTCTGTGGGAAATCCTACAATTAAGTCCGTAGAAATAAAAAACCCGGCCGTTTGTAGTGCTTTGATTTTATCCAATAATATCTCACGCGTATAGCCACGCTTCATTTCTTGTAGTACTTTTGTAGATCCGCTTTGTGCTGGTAAGTGTAAATGCCGTGCAATCTTAGGGTTATCTTTTATGGCACGCAAAAATTCCGTTGTAAAATAAATGGGATGTGGACTGGTAAAACCGACGCGTTCTACACCGGGGATTTCACTGGCACGGTTTAGCAAATCGGCAAAGGTTACCGACCCGTCCTGATATGCATTAACGGTTTGCCCTAAAAGGACAATTTCTTTAGCTCCAGCGTTGACCTTCCGGCGAACTTCTTGCAATATGGTTTCTTGCGATAAGCACTTCACCGGGCCACGCACACTGGGTACGATACAATAGGTACACGCAAAGTTACATCCTCGCATGACGGTTACATAACCAATCAGCCCGGGAGAAGGTATTTCTCCCGTTATCGTTTGATGCGGAAAAAGACCGCTTTCATCTAAAGTTTCAGCAAAATGTTCTATTTGTTTTGCACCGGTCAGAATGTCTAAGAAAGGATATTTTTTCTGTAACGGTTTGCCCAAACGTTCTGCTGCACATCCGGTAAAAATAATCCGACGTTCCGGGCGTTCCTTTTTCCAGGCGTTTAGTCGTCCTAAAAATGAAACGGCTTTATGCTCGGCATGATCACGCACGGTACAGGTATTGATGAGGACCGCATCGGCTTCATCTAAGTTATCCGTGCGCTGATAACCGCGCGCAGATAAGTGGATGAGCATTTCTTCCGAGTCGGCCAAATTCATCTGGCAACCGTAAGTTTGGATGAATATTTTTTTCATACCGTATAAAAAAGGCGGCTCTTACCAGCCGCCGCCCTTTGATGAAAGGTTAGAATAAGTCGCTGATTTTGCGGATATTTTCTGCCAGCGGCTGTGCCAGGTGAAGTTTAATCACGCGGCGTCCTTTAGATTCCAACGCTTGAAAATCGCCCAGAGCTTGTGCATTACATAATTGACCGAAGGTATATTTTTGCCCGGGGATTTGAATATCATGTTCGGCATCTGCAGAGAAGATGATAAACACACCGTTATTACCGTCTCCTTTATGTAATTGCCCGGTGGAATGCAAGTAACGTGGCCCGTATCCGAACAAAACAGCGCGTTTAGTACGAAGCATAATTTTATCACGTAATTGTGTTAAAGCTGCTTGTGTTTCTTCGGATGGATACACATAGGGCAGTAAAGCCACGTAATCATTGCTTTCCAACAATGAATAAACATCTTGAGCTAAGGTGTCCAATTTGACTTTGTCGGCAATATCTTTAGAAACCAAGATAGGAGCTGTAATGGCAGCCGGAATATCCCCTTTAGCCAGTTTAGCCAAAACATCTTTTGTCATGGTTTTAGCCTCTTGTACATTGGGTTGGTCAAAGGGATTGATGGCCAAAATAGCCCCCGCAGCGGCGGTAGCAATTTCCCATAATAAGAACAAAGCACCCAAATCATACGGATTAGGCACTTGAATTGTTAAAAGGGGTGCCTCATGTTCGTCCAACCGTTTGGCTAAAGCTTGAATGCGTTCGTCGTCATCGCTGCCGGTGGCTAAATGGACGAAGAAGCGATCTTCGCGGTAATCAAAATTAGGTTGTAATTTTTCGCCGGCTACCGGTACAATCCCTTTGCCTTCTTTTCCGGTAGATTCGGCTACCAATTGCTCTGCCCAAAGGCCAAAAGTTTCCAGATCTTTTGGTGTTAGCAATGTTAATTTGTCCCGCCCATGATTAACAACACAAGCCCCCATAAATCCGCCTAGTTTGAGAGCGGCATTATCTTTAGCGGGAGCATCCGGGCCAAAAGTTACGGCCTGTTCTTTAGCAATTGTTAATAATTTCTTAACATCTACGCCCATGATAGCTGCCGGCACAATGCCAAAGAAAGACAGGGCTGAAAACCGTCCGCCAATATCCGCCGGATTTAGGAAAATATGGCGGAAACCATGTTGCTTGGCCAATGATTCCAACCCGGTTCCAGGGTCTGTAATGGCGGCAAAATTTTTACCAGGTTCTTTAACACCGGCTTTTTTCACTTCATCTAAAAAATAGGCGAATTGGGAAGACGGCTCTACCGTTCCACCCGATTTGCTGGCGAAGATAAATAACGTTTCGGCCGGGTTTAGATGGGTACGAGCGGCATCAATCCAATCCGGATTGGTAGTATCTAATACAATCAGCTCTGGCCAACCGTTTTGTTTTCCAAATACGGTGCGAAATACTTCCGGAGCAAGTGACGATCCTCCCATGCCCATTACTACACAATGTTTAAAATTAGTTTTTACATCCTGGGCAAAAAGGGTAATTTCTTCCAAACGTTCCAACGTCCAATCGTATACTTTTTGCCAACCTAAAAATTTAACAATAAAGTTTTGGTTTTCTTTATCTTTCTTCCACAAAGAAGGATCTTTGGCCCAGAATTTCGTATCAAACGCTAAACTATCAAGTTTAATAAGTCCTTCCCGAATTATTCCTTCAGCCAAGGGGTTTTCGTGTGTGTTCATAATATTTTCATCCTCTATGTAAAGACCTTAAGGCCTTATTTAAAATTGTTTTCTTCTATATTTGCAATTTTTTGCAAACGTTTTTGATGGCGTTCTTCCTCGGAAAATGATGCTTGTAAGAATCGGTTGACTATCTCTTCGGCTAAGGCCGGTCCGATGATACGCGCTCCCAAACAAAGAACATTCAGGTTATCATGCTCAACGGCTTGTTGGGCCGTATATGCATCATGGCAAATGCTGGCGCGTATGCCTTTGGTTTTATTAGCCGCTACGCAAACACCTACCCCGCTACCACAAATCAAGATTCCCCGGTCAGCTTGGTGGCGTGCCACTGCTTGGGCAACTTTCTCTGCATAATCCGGGTAATCGGTTCGCTCGTTAGAAAAAGTTCCCATATCCAATACCTCATGTCCCAAACGACGAAGTTGTTGGAGAATGGTATCTTTTAGGGCAAAACCGGCGTGATCACATCCTAATGCTATTTTCATATTAATACGTTTGATCCACTAAATCGCACATGCAATGTCCCATAAAAATATGACATGCTTGCACGTGCGGAGTATTATTAACAGCTACTACTAAAGGTAAATCACATACATGTTTGATGGTGCCACCATCTTTTCCTAAAAAAGCTGCCGTAAAACATCCTTTTTGTTTCGCTAAAGCCAATGCCAGATAAACGTTTTTACTGTTGCCGGAGGTGGATATCCCAATGACCACATCCCCTTTTTGTGCAAATCCGTCAATCTGCCTGGAAAAAACAACATCATAGGAATAATCATTTCCGATAGCTGTTAAGGTGGATGAATTGGTGTTTAGGGCCAGTGCCGGCAGAGAGGGACGTTCTTTTTTAAACCGGCCCACAAATTCTGCGGCAATATGTTGTGCATCAGAAGCACTCCCGCCATTTCCCATCAAAATGACTTTATGTCCGTTTTGAAAGGCCTTTACTACTTGCGCGGCAAGTTCTTCTATTTTGCCGGAAAGATTTTCTTTTACATACGAAATGGCTGAGATGAGTTCATCTGCCTGTGTCTGAACAAACATACATACCTCTGTTAAATTTTTTCTATGGTACTTTTCTCCACCCATCCTTTAATTCCTTGGGAGGTAACTATCACTTCGTACCAGCTATCTTTATCATCCAAAATCGTTACCAAATGCCCCTGGGCCACATTGGCACTGGCCGGGAAGTTAGTTCCCGGGCCGCTACGTATTTCAGCTATGGCAGAAGCTACAACGGCTAGAGGTTCTTGTTCTAATCGTGCACGGGCATACCACCATCCCGCCAATAATAACCACAATACGCAACAAACCGTAGCCCAAGAGGACCATTTTCGTCGCAATAGCCCCAATAAAATAAGAGCGCATACAAACCACAGCCCGGCATAAGCTAAACCCTTCAATTCGGCATAAGACAGATAAAAGAATCCCTTATGCAAAATAACGGGCATACCGGCAGGAACCAATCGTTCTCCACCACTCGCCAATGCTAACGTAAGGTTATGGCGGATATCACTATCCCGTGGAGCAAGCCTAAATGCTCGGAAATAATTGGCGGCAGCCAATCCTTTGCTGCCCATTTTAAAATAGCAATTACCTATATTGTAGTAAACAAAAGGGTCATTTGGGTAGTCTTTCAGGAGATTTTCATATAGTCCCAAAGCCGCTGAAAATTTGCCTTGCCGATAAAAATCTTCCGCTTGTTGCCATCCGTTTTGGGAAAATCCGGAGACGAACAACAGGGCGAAACAACTGAGAAGTAGCCACCGTTTCATTGGATTTCCTCCTCCATAAGTTTAAGTATGCGAAGTGCCTCTTGCGGCAGATTAATCGCGCTGGGCGTACTTACATCTGCCGGGGCAAACCGTTCAGCTTCCAGGCGTTGCCATAAGAACAAAAAAGCTTCTGTGGTAGCGGGAGTAACGCCTTTTTGATGTAATTGGGTCGTGATTTCTTTTACGGGCAGACTTCCCGTGTGAATCCTGAGCTTTTGTTGTAAGTAGGTGCTGAGAGCTTCAGCAATGCGTTGGGAGGAATCGGCCTGCTTCAATTGGTTTTTAGCTGTTACAAATGCTTTTTTGCGCTCCAGCGGTTTACGGCCTACAACCGTAAATAATATGCCTATGCAGACGAACAATAAACAAGCCCAATTTAATGTATCTAGCCGGCTGAGTTTTTTTAGGAGGTTTTCATCAGGGGCCCGTGTTGTCTTGAGATAGGCAATATCGTTTGTTAGGGCTTGGATTCCGTTTTCTGTTGAAGGCGAGGATCCTGAGAAGTCAAATGCTCTTTCACTCTTAGAAGTGGGTTTGACCGTCAAAGATATCGGAGTGGTTTGTAACGTTTTATAAGAAGCGGTTTGAAGGTCAAAATAAGACCATTTTATCGCGGGTATCGTGTATATACCGGAGGATACCGGTACCAAAACAGCTTTAAAATTTTTATAGCTGTATAAATTACCGGTTGGACTGGTTCCGGTCCCTGAAGTTGCAGCGGCCGGATAGATCTTAAAACCGTCCATGGAAGGAAAAGTCAAATTTTGTGTAGCTTTTAAATTCCCGGGACCTTTTACCGTCACCGTAACGTTTACGGCCTCTCCGGCCTGCACTTCTTGCGGAGTCGCTTGGGCTACGAGCGTGTACCCACTTCCTACTCCTCCATAAAACGAGGATGGTTCCCCGGACGGTAATTCACGGACTTGTATACTAATTGGGGAGGATAAAGCAGTTTTTTCCGGGCTGATGGCAGCTCCTCCGAAAAGGCGGTCAAAGGCCGTTAATGGAGAAGAACCAACGCGGTAATGTACACTGGCTGGTCCGATGGTAGCTTTTCCGGGGGCAGCGGCTGTAAGCAAATAACGTTGTTCTTGGTAGCGGTAAAGTACTCCGTTGATATTTTGGGTTCCTTCCCGCGGGCTTTCCTCTTCCATAAAAAGGTTAGAAACGGTTGGCTTTTGGTAAGGGGCTTCATAAAACGCCTTAGAGTAATAAAAACGGATCGCCAAAATGAATGATTGATTGACATAGGGATTCGTATCGCTTACAGCGGCTACTAAGAAAAAGGGTTCACTGCTCTTTGCATAAGCTTGTTTCGTGAGGGATTTCTCTAACGGCGGTAAAGATGCATCCAGTTGGGGCGTGGGTGTTTTTGTTTTGGCGGCAGAGGGGGAAGTGGCTGTTGTGTTGTTACGGTAAATACGTATAGAAATGGGTTCAGTTTTATACGTTTGTCCCTCATACGTAAAGCGGATTGGGCCGATGGTGGTATTACCCACAAAACGCGGCAACATAGTATAACGGAAAAGCAAGGTTGTATTTCCGTTAATGGTATTTTGTTCTACCTCACGTGAATAAACATTAAATGCCGGTAAACTTGGCAACTGTGGCATAATAATATTGCCGGAGATGCCCGTTACTTGCACGGTAAGTGTCAGTTCGTCATCCAGTGTGAGCATATTTTTATCGGTATGGGCAGAAATATTTACTTGTGCCACTGCCCAACCTGCCCAGCTCATCATTCCAATTAAAACAAATATCTTTTTAAGCATATTACCAGTCCTTCTCTATGCTGTTGTTATCGGCAGATCCGCGGTTAGAACGCGGCTGTTCCTGAAATTCTTTATCGCGTGCCATTTGCAAAACACGATCTGCTGCATCTTTATCGGTTTGAGAAGCGGAAGAATCCTTAGGAGATTCCTGCCCCTGCCCATTTTGTGGAGTTGGGTTGTTTTGTGGATTCTGATTGGGGGAATTTTTATCTTCGTTTTGGTTATTTTGATTGTTTTGATTTTGTTGGTTGTTCTTTTCTTCTAAAAGTAATTGCAAATTATGTATTGCTTCCTTGTCAGCAGGATTCCGTAAAATAGCTTGGCGGTAAGCTTGCTGAGCTTTCTCGGTATCATGGGCACGGTAATATGCGTTACCCAAATTAAAAAGAGCATCTTCCTTCCTTGCAGAGTCTTGAGAAGCTGCTTGCTTAAAAGCGGCTTGAGCAGTCGCATAATCTTTGAGGTAATAGGATGAAGTCCCTGCGCCAATAAGCGCTTCTAAGTGGGAAGGATGCTGTGATAAAATCTGATTATATTGAGACAATGCTTGTCCGTATTTCTTCTGTTTATACAAATTCCCGCCTGTACGCAAGTCCCCCTGTACTCCGGCATAAAGCGGAAGGGAGCCACACAAAATAAAACCAATAATCCATTTATACATACTTTATTTTACCTTTTTTCCAGAAAATCTTGGCGACGTGTACCACGGGGCCACAGTAGGTATCCGGCTAAACAGAATAAGGCCAATACCAAAGGGATTTGATAGCGGGTTTTATAAGTTATATGTTTGGCTGTTACCGAATGAGAACGATCTAATCCGCGCAACGCATCTTCCACTTTAGTCGATACTTGGGCCGGGGTGGTATAAGGAATATATGCTCCCCCGGTGGCTTGGGCTAAGTCTAGAAGTGATTTCTCATCTAGCTTAGATACGACAGTGTTGCCTTGTTTATCTTTTTTATATTCTAAGATGTGTCCGGAAGCATCCGTTCTATCTGGGATGAGGGTACCATCCTTGGTACCAATTCCGACAGCAATAATACGGATACCATTTTTTTGTGCCACTTCCTTGGCAGTTGCGATCTCTTGCGGGGAGTGGTCTTCTCCGTCCGTGAGCAAAATAAGAGCCTTTTGCCCGGGATATTTGGCTAGCAGCCGGGCAGCTAATCTAACCGGTGCGGCTAATGAGGTACCGGGGACAGGTAGCATGTCGGGCTTTAGGTTCATGATAAAATAACGTAAAGCATCCGCATCGGTGGTAATGGGACATTGAACAAATGCTTGTGAAGTAAAGGCCAAAATACCGATACGTTCTTCTTTAAGATTACTTATCAACATGCGTAGCATGGTTTTGGCACTATCCAGGCGGTCCGGTTTTACATCTTGTGCACGCATAGAAGCGGAAACGTCTACGGCGATAATGGTTTGGGCAAATTCCCCTTCAGCTTGTAAAATTTCTGTTCCCCATTGTGGACCGGCCAATGCCACGAACAGAAAAAACACAGCAAGACCCATCACTAGTCCGCGCAAAAAAGTTTCCGGGCGTTGTGTTGCTGTCAATTTCTCATAAGCAGATGACGTAAATAGTCGCCCAATTGCGTAGTTTTTAAGTTTGGTCCCAACCCAAAACAAGAGCCATACTCCGATCAGGGCCGGTATGCCATAGAGCAGAAAAATAGGATGTGCAAATAATTCCATATTAGGGTACCTGAATCAAAAATATTTTCTCCAACAATAATCCCAATAATAAAAAACACAGAGCCAATCCCAACAACGATTGGTACTCGTCTGTTCGGTGAATACTGGTGCTGGGGGAAAATTCCGTTTTTTCCAATTCGTTAATTGTATCGTAAATTTGCGAAAGTTCATTTTCATTATTGGCTCGGTAAAATTTTCCACCGGTTTTGGTTGCTATTTCTAACAAAAGGCCCTCGTTGATTTCATCTTTTGCATTGGCATAGGGATTTTTTCCGGGAGCGGCAGCTGTTCCTATTGTGTAAACACGTATACCATAGGCTGCCGCAGCTTTAGCCGCCATCAACGGCTCAATAGTACCGGCATTAGAATCTCCGTCAGTTAATAGGATAATAATTTTGCTCTTAGCTTTGCTGTCTTTTAAATGATTAGCCGATACGGCTAGCCCATCGCCAATCGCAGTATAATTAGGATCTACCATCCCCAAGTAAAGAGAAGCAATATATTCACTTAATGCTTCATGATCCAACGTCAGCGGTGCTTGCAACAAGGCATCTTTGGCAAATGCCACTACGCCAATACGGTCGTTCAAACGTTGGGAAATGAAACGTAAAGCGGTCTTCTGTGCGGCCACAAAACGATTTGGATAAAAGTCTTGTTTTTGCATAGAGGCAGAAACATCTAACAGCAAAATAATATCAATGCCTTCCGTTGGTGGTAGTACGGTTCTATCCACGCGTACAGGTCGTGCCAGGGCTGCACTCATTAACAGCAGTGCTAAGGTATATAATATGGCGGGTAACCAGCGAGTGAATAACACACGCAAAGATTGTTGGCTTATTTTTAGATGTGTGAGGGAATATTTGATCGTTCGGGAAAACATTTTTCGTCCGGCGGTATATGCCCAAAGGACAGCTACAGGCAGTAACAGAAAAATAAAAGCCCAAGGGTGTAAAAACTCCACCCGCCCGGCAGAAAATCGGGTGAATAAAATGCCGGCCGAAGCGATAAGCACGCCAGCGGCAGTGATAAACTGTACGGCAGTTATACCCGTGGCATATTTGCGCGTGAGCAAAGAAGCGGTCGCCGCCCCTAAGAATAATCCTAAACAAATGATAAGCAAATAAATCATATTTTTTTATTCTCCTGAAGAGGAGTTGTTTCTTTGGGGAAAGTTTCCCGGACAATTTCCCGTAGAATCTGTATATCTTTATTTCGGATGCTTTCTTCCGGTTCTGCTTTGGCAAATTTTACCAGATCTCCCGAATTTAAAAAATCCTTTAGCGGCATTAACAACGGTTGCATGGCCGGGATGTGGCGTACACGACGAAGAAGTTCCGCTGAAGTATCGGCGGAAGTGTCCGTTTGAAACTGTCGCCATAAATACTCTCGTAAAATATCACACAAGGTGATGTAGAAAAGTTTGTAGGCCTTGCGTTCCCATAAACCACTGTTTAAAAGGGCATCTATTTTGGAAAGAGCAATTTCATCATTAGGACGGTTATCTTCCTGGATGCGCACGATTAACCGCTGAGTGTGAGACTTTCTTCTCCAATAGTAAATAAGGTAGATTAGTGCCATTAATAGAAAGAGCCAAAAAACCCATTTAAGCCAACTGGGGGGAACTCGGGCCGGTCGGACTTCCCGTAATTTTTTATCGGCAAAAGTTTTGACGGGAGTAATTTCCAGCGGCAGTGCTTGGGCAGATTGTGCTACGGTCTGACCGTTTTGGGTCAACAAGAAGGTGACGGTGAAAGTGGATTTTCCCAGTGTAAACGGTACGACCGTAAAATCATACACACCTGTTTGTGGCGTCTGATTAGTAAAACCCGATTGGGTAATTTCAAAATCTTTGGATAACGAAGTTTCATCCAAGGTGACTTCATATCCGGGGGAATGCGTTACCTGATATTGAATGTCAAAAGGTTTAGCAAAGGGTTCTTTCTGTGGGGCTTGAACCGGAGTGGCCGTGATTTCCTGCGCCCACGAAATGGGATAAATAAGTAAACAAATAAAGAGTAAAAAATATTTCTTCATAGTATTTCATCTCCGCAATTTTTTGGCCCGTTGTTTGAAGAAGGCAATTACAGGATCTGCCGTATCTCGGGCAGTATCTATGATGATGGGCTCTATTTTATACGGACTGAATAAGCGGTGTAATTGTGAGCCGTGTTCTTGGTTAAACTGCTCCAGGGCTCGGTTTGCTTCATTGGATGATAAACTGATCAAATTAGTATCTCCGGTTTCCGGATCGGTCATATTTACACAGATATTTAAGTGGGGCAGATGTTTTTCTAATTTATCTTGTAAAACAACTGGAATTAAATCAAATTTTTTTGCTGCAAGGCGGAAAGGTTTTGCAAAGGAGGCGAGGGGGGCTAAAAAGTCCGATATTAAAATTAAAATTCCTTTTCGTTTAATTACTTTATTCAAGGTTTCCAAACCGAGGCCAATATTGGTGCCGTGACGTTTAGGTTCAAAAGCGATTACTTCGCGAATTAGACGCAAGATATGTTTTTTGCCTTTACGCGGCGGGACATATAATTCAATTTGATCTGAAAATAACAATAGGCCGACCTTATCATTATTTTGTAATGCACTTAGGGCAAACAAGGCGGTTAGTTGGGCGGCTGCTTCTTGTTTGAGCTGACGGGAAGATCCAAATTGTTGAGAACCGGAAACATCACAAGCAATAATTAAGGTTAGTTCACGGGTTTCGTTGTATTTCTTAATAAATGGCGTGCCTGCACGGGCCGTTACGTTCCAATCAATAGCGCGGACGTCATCTCCCGGGGTATATTCTCGCACTTCGGAAAATTCAATACCTTGGCCTTTGAAAGTACTCAAATATTCGCCGGCAAAAGTTTCCGAAACGAGCTTGCCCGTTTTGATTTCTATCTCACGAACCTTTTTTAGGATCTCCGCACTATCCACGGTAAGCCTCCGGAAATATTTTTACGGAACATCTACCGCGTCAAAAATTTGTTTGACGATTTGTTCGGAAGAAACATTCTCCGCCTCGGCTTCGTAGGAAAGTAATACCCGGTGGCGCAGTACATCTAATCCGATGGCTTTAATATCTTCCGGCGTTACATAGCCGCGTCCATTCAAAAATGCGTAAGCTTTGGCAGCTTGCGTGAGGAAGATGGTGGCACGCGGGCTGGCTCCGTAAGAAATGAATGAAGATAGTTTCTCTAATCCTGCAGCTTTTGGATCACGCGTGGCAAAAACTAAATTCACAATATAATTTTTAATTTTTTCATCCACATAAATGGTATCGGTTACGCTACGGGCTTTGGTGATCATCTCTGGAGTGACTTGCGTATTGAGCGTGATGGTTTGGTGGGAAGCCATGCGCTCCAAAATCATTTTTTCCTCTTCTTTTGTTGGGTAGGTAATAACTACTTTCAACATAAAGCGGTCCACTTGGGCTTCCGGGAGCGGATACGTACCTTCTTGTTCTACCGGGTTTTGGGTAGCCATTACCATAAAAGGCTTAGGTAGAGGGTATGTTTTTTCACCGATGGTTACTTGCCGTTCTTGCATGGCCTCTAGCAAAGCGCTTTGCACTTTAGCCGGAGAACGGTTGATTTCATCAGCCAATACGAAGTTGGAAAATATGGGACCACGCTTGGGATAGAATAATCCGTCTTTCGGATTGAAAATTAAAGTACCGGTAATATCTGCCGGAAGCAGATCAGGGGTAAATTGAATGCGTTGGAATTGTGCATGAATGGCTTGGGCCAGTGTTTTAACAGCCAATGTTTTAGCTAATCCGGGGACACCTTCAATCAGGATGTGTCCATCTGCCAGCAGGGCTACGAGCATTTTTTCAATCAAATCATCTTGCCCTACAATTACCTTGCCAACTTCCCGTTTCAAATCTTGCAAGAAAAGGCTTTCTTGTTGTACTTGCTTGTTTAAGGTGGTAATATCCATAGCTCCCCCTAATTTTAAAGTCCGGTTTAGTGCCGGAGGTATTGGTTCTTCTTATATTATAGAAAACGAAAAGGATCTTTTGAAAGTGATTTTTTTACATTAGGTAAAGGTATATGATTTGGTTGAAATAAGATAGTTTTGGTATGATATAACTATGAGCAAAGCAGAACAAGCAAAAGAATTTTTTTTAAATGGTTATAATTGCGCACAAGCTGTGCTTTGTGCGTTTGCCCAAGAGCAAGGATTGGATGAAAAAACGGCTCTTACGCTTTCGTCCTGTTTCGGCGGAGGATTGGGCCGCCAACGTGAAATATGCGGAGCTGTAAGCGCAATGTGTATGGCATTAGCGTTAAAATATGCTCCCAACGATCCGACTGATCACGCGGCTAAGGCGGCTTTTTATGCACGCATACAAGAAGTATGTAATCGCTTTAAGCAAGAAAATGGCTCTATTATCTGCCGTGAATTGCTGGGATTGACAAACGCTCCTTCCTCCCCGGTACCAGAAAAACGTACTGCGGCTTATTATGATCACCGGCCATGCGCCGATAAAGTGAAGAGTGCTGCAGCTATTTTGGAACAATATTTCTTGGAGCAATGATTGTTTTTATGAAATACAGGGCCGGCTTATTGTTGGTTTGTTGATATCATAAATGAACATACTGTTATTTCCCGCATTGTTGTTGAATGCGGGAAATGTTTTGTCTATTTAAGAATATGTCCTCTCAAAAAGCTTGACTTCGTTTTTTTTTGCTACCATCTTGATATCTTATCCAGTACAGGAGTACGTATGTTGAAAGGAAAGAGCCGCACGAAAGGTTTTACGCTCATAGAATTGTTGGTAGTGGTACTTATTATCGGTATTTTGGCTTCTATAGCATTTCCGCAATACCAAAAAGCCGTGGAAAGATCAAAAGCTAAGCAAGCTCTTACCGTGCTAAATGCATATTATCAAGCATACCAGGCTTATTATATGGCCGAGGGAACTGTTCCCACCCGGTTGGACGTATTGCCTGTTGATCTCCCGTGGAGTGGAAGGGAAGGCTGGGCGAGCACTAATAATACGTATGGAGCTGTTTCCAACGGAGAGTGGGGGATAAGTCTATACGATAATGTGAATGGTCTTACCGGAGTTTGCGTGGGGCGCCTGCAAGGAGCATACGAAGGATCTGGTTTTTGTAAATTCCGGTTTAGCCCGAAGGAAGAAATAAAAGAAGATACGTTATATTGTGCAGAGAAAAAAAATGGGCAAGGGCACATATTCCAGAAAAATAAAGGAGATTATTGCCAGGAAATTTTGAAAGGAACATTTGTTGGGATTTCCACTTTCAATTTTTTCTCATTGCCTTAATTTCCCAATTGTAATAAATTATTCCCGGCGGTTCTTTTTGGGTCGTTTATTATTGGAAAAATCAAAAACGCTTGACTTTCATTTCGTTTCACTTCCAAACAGTTATTGTGCGGAGAACGACGGGTAAACGGAATTGTTTTTGAAGGGGAGCCCGACAGTTATTGCAAAGGAATTTTTGGAGGGACTCCTACTGTAAACGGCAATTATTTACGTATGTATACCTTGCCTTTTTAATAAAAAACCCCACTTGTTCAAAGTGGGGTTTTTGGGTTTTGCAAAAGTTATTTGCTTTGAGTAGCAACCGCACCACCGGTTAAGTCTTTAATGGCAGCTACGGCTCCCAATACATTGCTTGCTTCGTAGGGCATATAGACAATTTTATTATCTTTGCCTTCCGTCATTTTAGAAAGCGCTTCAATGTATTTAAGCGAAATCATATAGCTGGCCGGGTTAGACGACTGGGCTACGGTACCGGCTACAATTTTGACTGATTCGGCTTCGGCGTTGGCTACTTTGATTTTTGCTTCGGCCACACCTTCTGCTTCCAAAATAGCGGCTTGTTTCATACCTTCCGCTTTTTTAATTTCCGATTCCCGCACGGCTTCGGCCTTTAAGATTTGAGCCGTTTTGGTACCTTCCGCTTCCGTAACCATGGCACGGCGGTCGCGTTCGGCCTTCATCTGTTTTTCCATTGCTTCGCGGATGGCAGAGGGGGGGATAATATCTTGCAATTCTACGCGGTTGACTTTTACACCCCATTTGTTGGAAGCATCATCTAAAATTACTTGTAATTTGCTGTTGATGATTTCGCGCGAAGTTAGGGTCTGGTCCAAGTCCATTTCGCCGATGATGTTTCTTAACGTGGTTTGAGTTAATTTTTCAATAGCCGTCGGTAAAGATTCCACTTTATAAGCGGCCTTGATAGGATCGGTAATTTGGAAATATAACAAGGCATTAATTTCAATACCCACGTTATCTTTAGTAATTACGCTTTGGCGCGGGAAATCGTATACGGTTTCGCGCATATCAATTGTATCACGTAATTCCATGTATGGTACGGAACGAGTACGTCCTTGTCCGTCCACATATTCGCGGCTGTTACGCCATTCCATCAAGTGTGGTCTATCCATCACCGGTATAATCCAGTTAATACCGGGATTAAGTACGGCCACATATTTACCGAAACGTTCAATAATCACGACTTGCGCTTGTTTAACAATTACAATACCTTTTGCAATCAGTACAATAATGAACAATGCAAACGCACCTAAAAATATTACTCCTAATTCTCCCATTTGGTTTCTCCTTGTATTTATTTAATACGGACGGTCAACGTAACGCCATCTAATTTTTCTACTACACATTTTGTTCCCGCCGAAATCGGTTGGGCTGCCGTTGCTTTCCAACTTTCCCCTAATACTTTCACACGGCCGGTTTGTTTAACGGGATCAATATCCGTTTCTACTACGGCTTCTTGTCCGATTACATCTTCCGCCGGCGTTTTAACATGTTTTGATTTCTTGTAAAAATGCCGCAATGCCACGGGACGTATGCCAATCCAGCAAACAGAAGATACAATGGCAAATACAATGACTTGCGGCCATACGCCAAATCCAAGCCAAGACACCGCGCCTGCTCCCAGAGCACCTATGCCCAAGCACGAGAGCGAGAATTCCATTGTAAAAAGTTCACCCACAAATAGACATACGGCTATAATAAAATATACGTAATAGGACATTGTCCCCTCCCAATATTAATTTTTGACGATTTCTAAATACTTACGCAGATACGCCAAACGTCGTTCATCATGTACTTTATTAAGTACATAAATCATATTGGCAATAAACCGCCTTACAATTTGACGGGAAGATAGCGGAGAAGTAAAGTCATCATTCCACGCAAGCTGACGGGAATCTAAGTAACGGCGGCAGTCTTCCTGCGTTAAAATTTTACCATTATCCAATGGATCAATGAACAGAGCTTCTGTCTGTTGTGGATCTTGCAAATGAACTAAAATACGTCCGGCTAAGTCAATCAGATTGATGTCCAGCCCATAACGTGCACCGATCAATGTATACAAACAGGCGACACACAACCCGGACCCGCGACGTTTTTGCAAAAACTGCACAAAAGAAATATCGTTTATATCTAAATGAACTTGCAGGGGCTGAAATTTAAGCGTTTCAAAAAAATAACGTCCCAACACCTGAGCAATTTCATCATACCCGGTAGCATTGAGTAATGCGGTGCGCGGAGTGTGAGCAATTTCATCCAAAAGAGTTGTGATTTTTTGCCGGGAAACGGTAGGATTAGTGAATTTAGACAGCAACATTAATCCTTCTTCTAAATCCGGGTTAATTTTGGCAGAAAAACGGGCCAAGGCGTGTGTCAATTCTTCCCAGTAAATTTCTTCTAATGCATGCAGAACGCCAATAGGAGCTTTGTCTGAAAATTCTTCCTTCAAGGCGGTTTGTACACTGGCCGGATCGGCTTTTAATGCGGCAGCAATTTCACGCCGAAGGAGTGCTCCATGGGAGCCCGTTTCGGTAGTTAAAAGTTTAAGAAGTGCTTTCAACCGGCCGTTTTCCATACACATACGATAGCAAATTAGTAGAAAATTTTCCACCCTTTTTTAGAGGTTTTCTTTTTGACGAAAAATAAATAAAAAAACCGGGGTAAAAATTCCCCGGTTTCTTACAACAATATTTTCTTTATTTCAAGTCTTTTTCGTTCGCAGTAATGGATAATACCACACGGCGGTTTTGGGCGCGGCCTTCGGCGGTTTCATTGGAAGCTACCGGGTTGGAAGAACCGTATCCGACGTAGGTGATGCTCAATGTTTTCAAACCGCTGCCGAGCAAATAATCATACACAGCTTTCGCACGTGCGGTAGAAAGTTTTTGATTGATGGCATCTGAACCGGTAGAATCGGTGTACCCTTGTACAACGATACGGTTTTTCGGATATTTCTTGAGCACTCGGTTTAAATCAGAGAGTGTTTGCAAGGAAGCTGCAGACAATTCAGAGCTGCCCGTAGAAAATAAAATATCGTTTTTCAAGAAAACTTGAATACCGTTTGCGGATTTAACCACGTCGGCAATAGCCGCTAATTCTTTGGCTTGTTTGTCGTAGTAATTACCCAACAATCCACCGGCAGAAGCTCCGGCCAAGGCACCTACAATGGCACCTGTGCCGCTCTTGCCGCCCGTATTGTGAGAAATAACAGCTCCGGCTACAGCGCCCACTGCGGCGCCACCAGCGGCACCCCAAGCAGTCCGTTTACCGGGGGTGGTACAAGCGGTTGCGAGTAACGAGCAAACCGCGGTAAGTAGAATTACTTTTTTCATGTGAATGAAGTTCTCCTTGTTTAGAATAAATGGTACTTATATTTTACTTTTTTCTGTTCCGATTGGAATATTTTTTTATTTGGAAATACCTTTTAAGCATTATTCCCACTCAATAGTGGCGGGGGGTTTGCTTGTTATATCATATATCACGCGGTTGACACCGTCTACTTCGTTGGTAATGCGGGAAGAAATTTTTTCCAGCACTTCATAAGGAATACGTGCCCAATCACAAGTCATAGCATCCGTGCTTGTTACAGCCCGAATCCCGATGGTGTGGAAGTAAGTACGTTCATCACCCATGACGCCAACACTCTTGATATTGGGCAAGAACGTAAAGTATTGCCAAATTTTCTCATCCAAGCCGGCGCGCGCAATTTCTTCGCGCAAGATAGCGTCCGATTCGCGGATAATATGCAATTTTTCTTCGGTAATTTCGCCCAAACACCGAACTGCCAAACCCGGCCCCGGAAACGGCTGACGCCACACGAGTTTGTGCGGAATATCCAAACTCTCGCCAAGCGCACGCACTTCGTCTTTAAAGAGTAAGCGCAGGGGCTCTAAAAGTTTGAATTTTAAATCTTTGGGCAGCCCACCCACATTGTGATGGCTTTTAATGACGGCAGACGCGCCGCTGCCGCTTTCGATCACGTCGGGGTAAATGGTGCCTTGCAATAAATAGTCCATATGTCCCAATTTTTTGGCTTCTTCGTCGAATACAGCAATAAATTCTGCTCCGATAATTTTGCGTTTTTGTTCCGGGTCGGTTACGCCCTTTAATTTGTTTAAAAACCGTTCTTGCGCGTTGACGCGGATTAAATTCATCTTGTACGTATCTTTGAATAATTTTTCTACTTGGTCACCCTCGTTTTTACGCAACAATCCATGATCCACAAACACACAGGCGAGTTGGTTGCCGATGGCTTTATGCACCAGCACCGCCGCTACAGATGAATCCACTCCGCCGGAAAGTGCGCACAACACGCGTCCGTCCCCGACGGTGTTTTTAATACGGGCAATTTCTTCTTCTTTAAAGTTGCCCATGGTCCAAGTGCCGGAAAGTCCGCAAATGTTGTATAGAAAATTATGTAACAGTTGTTGGCCAAACGGCGTATGTACAACTTCCGGGTGGAACTGCACACCGTAGATTTTTTTAGCGGCATTTTCCATAGCCGCGGCGGGGCACATTTGCGTATGCGCGCAAACCGCAAATCCGGCAGGTACGTGCGCCACATAATCACGATGACTCATCCAACAGGTATTTTGCGGATCAATGCCTTGGAACAATGTACTGTTTGAATTGAGCGTGACGGTTACTTTACCGTATTCTTTATAAGTGGGACTTTCCACTTTACCGCCGAGTACGTGGGCGGTGAGTTGCATTCCGTAGCAGATACCTAAAATCGGGATGTTTAGTTCAAAAAGTTCTTTGGATACGCTTGGGGCACCCTCGGTGTATACGCTGGCGGGACCGCCTGTAAAAATAATTCCTTGCGGACGGCGGGTTTTGGCTTCTTGAAGGATTTTTTGAAATGGAACGACTTCACAATAGATGTGTTGGTCGCGCACACGGCGGGCGATTAGTTGGTTGTACTGACCGCCAAAGTCTGCTACGAGAACGAGTTCTTGCGTCATCTTATAACCCTTTGCTGGAATAATTACTTTCTTCTTTGGTGATTGTAATATCATGCGGGTGGCTTTCAATCAGCCCCGCGTGTGTGATGCGTACAAATTTGCTGTTTTTGGACAATTCACAGATGGTACGGGCTCCACAGTAACCCATCGCGGCGCGGAGTCCACCCAGAAGTTGGTAAACCACATCTCCTAAATCTCCACGGTATGGTACACGCCCTTCTACCCCTTCCGGTACCAGCTTTTTGGAATTTTGTTGGAAATAGCGGTCGCTACTGCCGGCCTTCATGGCGGCGGATGAACCCATTCCGCGGTAGGTCTTGAATTTCCGGCCGTTGAATAGGATGTCTTCCCCGGGGGCTTCGGTAGTTCCGGCGAATAAAGACCCCAACATACATACGCTGGCTCCCGCAGCTAACGCTTTAGCGATATCTCCCGAGAATTTAATACCTCCGTCTGCAATAATGGGAATGTCATATTTGGCAGCGGCTTGAGCACAATCATATACTGCGGTTAATTGCGGCACACCAATACCGGCAACAATGCGTGTAGTACAAATTGCTCCCGGGCCGATACCTACTTTAACACAATCGGCTCCAGCTTTAATTAAATCTTCTGTTGCCTCTGCCGTGGCCACGTTACCGGCAATCAGTTGGCAGGAAGGAAAAGTTTTTTTCAATGTTTTGACGGCTTCCATCACGCCTTGGCTATGGCCATGCGCCGTATCTAATACTAAAATATCTGCTTGCGCCTGAAGCAACGCTTCGGCCCGGGACAGCATGTCTTTGGTAATCCCAATGGCTGCCCCTACGAGTAAGCGTCCCTTTTCATCACATGCGCGGTTTGGGTATTTGATAGATTTTTCGATATCTTTAATAGTAATAAGTCCGCACAATACACCGTTGTTGTCTGTTAAAGGCAGTTTTTCAATGCGGTGTGTTTGCAGAATTTGGCGAGCTTGTTCCAAAGAAGTATCTTTACGTGCCGTAATGAGGTGGTCCTTTGTCATCAGTTCGCTGATAAGACGGGAGCCATCCGTTTCAAAACGCATGTCCCTGTTTGTGATGATGCCCACAAGTTTTTTGTCCTTATCTACAATCGGCACGCCGGAAATATGGTATTTGGCAGTAATATCCCATGCTTGCTGCAGTGTGTCCTGCGGATGTAGGAAAAACGGATTGGTAATAACACCGTTATCGCTACGTTTTACGTGATCCACTTCGCCGGCTTGCAATTCTATAGGCATATTTTTGTGAATAATACCGATTCCGCCTTCGCGCGCAATGGCAATAGCGGTGCGCGCTTCGGTTACGGTATCCATACCCGCACTCATGAGCGGGATATTGAGCTTAATCTTTTTTGTCAGGCGAGTGTTTAATTCTACATCTTTGGGCAGCACGCTGGAGTGCTGGGGAACTAGCAGAACATCATCAAAGGTAAGACCTTC